>JAATVM010000003.1 GCA_014523495.1 Nitrososphaerales archaeon TH1920 | reverse complement strand
TATTATAGATGAAATACACCTAGTTACAGAACGTGAACGTGGTCCAACTCTAGAAATAATATTGACAAAGATCAAACAAATGCCACAAAAACCTCAGATAATTGGACTAAGTGCAACAGTATCAAATTCAGATGAAGTCGCTGATTGGTTAAGATGCAAACCCATTCAAAGTGATTGGCGTCCGACTGTATTGATAGAAGGCGTTTATAATTATGGTAAAGTCACTATGAACAACGGCACAAATTTTGAGATTAATAATATTGGGATTGTTGATAACTCAACTAGCGCAATAATAAGTCTTGCAATGGATCCAATAACTAATGATGGAGGCCAATCGCTTGTTTTTGCAGAGACACGTAAACGTACTGTGTCACTAGCAAAAAAAACATCTGAAGGAATTTACAAATTACTGGATAAATACTCAAGACTTTCAGCACATAAGGCAGGTGTAGAAATTTTAAAAGAAGGAGATGATACAGACCTTAATCGGACTCTATCAAGTACGGTGACAAAGGGTGTTGGATTTCATCACGCAGGTTTAGGAGTAAAAAGCAGGCAAATTGTAGAAAATGCGTTTAGAAATGGCATCATAAAAATTCTTTTTGCTACCCCGACGCTTGCAGCAGGAGTAAATCTACCCGCTAGACGTGTAGTAATAACCAGTATTTTTAGATATGATTCTGAATATGGCGGTAATATCCCAATGAGTATATTGCAATACAAACAATTGTGCGGGCGTGCAGGAAGACCTGCTTATGATACATATGGAGAAGCAATTATAGTCGCAGATTCAAGAACCAACCCAGAAGATCTTTACAATCATTTTGTATTGGGAATACCAGAACCCATTATCTCTCAATTAATGGATGAAAGAGCACTAAGAGTGCATGTTCTAGGGATTATAGCATCAAGACCCAAAATATTGAAATCTGAATTACTTTACTTTTTTGAACAAACATTTCTTGCTAAAAATCAAGGGAATCAAAGTATTAGTTTAGAAATTGATTCCCTCTTGCAGTATCTAAAAGATGAAGGATTGATAATTATGAGAAATGATTTACTTATAGCTACTAGATTTGGTAAACGCATTTCCTTGCTATATATTGATCCAAAAACAGGAATTCACTTCAAGAAAAATCTGGATTCATATAATGGTAACAAATTCGATAATGCAACAAATTTTTTACATTGGATTAGTGACTGTTATGATTTTTATCCAAAATTAACATTGAGGCAGAACGAGATAGAATACTTTGAAAGAATATTTGAAAAACATAGAATGAGCTCATATGGATTGTCAAATTATGACTATTCATTAAAGAATTTAATTATTCTTTTAGAATGGATTGATGAATCGAGCGAAGCCAAATTAAATGAAAAAATTGGAGTTGAACCTGGTGATCTATATAGAATGCTTGAAACAACATACTGGTTGTCGTATTGTCTTTATGAAATTGCTAAATTGATTGGAAGAAAAGATCTTCTACCAGAAATAAATATACTACGGTTAAGAATTAGACATGGCATAAAGTCAGAATTGATTCCACTTATACAGCTTGAGGGAATTGGAAGAATTAGGGCAAGGTCTCTTTATAAAGCGGGAATTACTGACGTTACTAAAATTGACAAAATATCTGAATTAAAATTGGGAAGCATACCAAAAATAGGAGTTAAACTTGCAAAAAAACTCAAGAATCAAATTAAGAGTAGGTAGAAATGAGTACAAAAAGTCATTTTCAAAAGATATTTTACAACAGGTGATTGACCTATTTGCTTTCTCCACTAGATATTGCTTTTTATGGAATACTCGTGTCTGCTATTTCCTTTTTAATCATTTTTTTTATGACACCTTATTTAATTAAATATCTAAACAAGAAAGGCAGAGTGGTAGTAGACTATCATAAACCTGGAAAACCAAATGTTCCAAGACCTGCTGGTCCTGTCTTGTTGATAGGAATAGTGATCAGTGAAATTTTACTATATTTCTTGATATTAGATGTAAAAATAATCTCTGTTTTATTAACCACAATTATCGCATTTATTGTTGGATATATCGATGACATGAAAACTATGCCAGGTTGGTTTAAACCTGCAGCCTTGATATTGGCAGCTGTTCCAATAATAATTATAGGAAGCCACGGGAATTATCTTGGTTTAATATTTGATAATGCATTTATTCCAATTCTATACATTCTACTTATTTTATTTATAATACCGATAGTTGGTAATACTATAAACTCGATTGATGTATTTAATGGGGTAGCAACTGGATTTATTATAATAACAATGATACCACTATTAGTGAGTGTAACAGTATTTGGTAATACTAATGTTCTTCTCATGGGTCTTCCATTACTCTTTGGCAGTATCGCATTATATCAATATCATAAATTTCCAAGTAAGATTTTTCTCGGAGATTCTGGTACATTGTTACTAGGTTCAATGTATGCTAGTTTATCTATTGTAGGGAATTCAGAAATTATTGGGCTAATTGCTCTTCTACCAGCAGTAATGAATTCCTTCTTGTTTCTTTCTAGTGTAAAAAAAATAGTAGAGCACAGAGAGGTCAAAACTAGACCAGTAACCATATGCAGTGATTTTCGATTAGTGGCATCTAAAGACAAAAGTGCGCCTGCGACACTAGTAAGACTTATTCTTGCTAAAGGTCCATTGTCCGAACAAGAAATAATAGTGAGAATTTTTATATTAGCAATATTTTCGTCAATACTGGCCTTCATTTCAATAGCTATACAATATTCATTTATGATGGGGAAAATATCATTATGAGATTGTTTGGATTATTCATGCTTATTTTTATCATGTGGATAATGATCTTAGTGGTCTCATATTTTTTAATTTTTATAATCGGACCATTACATATCAATGTATTTTACAATTCTACCGACCGATTAATCTCCTCTATAATTAAAGCATCGTTGGCCATAGGACTAGTCGTTGTGTTGATTTTATTACTGGGTACCCTTAAAACAAAATATTTACAAAAAACATTAAAGAGAAACTAAAAGTAATTTTAATAAATACTTTTACTAATTTAAATTAGCAGTATATAATATTAGTAACCTTTATGAATATAAAAATGTATTCTTGTTTAGTAATGGAACTCATATTCTTGAAACTTTAATTAAATCTTTGAATCTTACTTCCATTCCATACCTATTTTCTTCATTTTTCATATGATTGTAAATCTTAAATAATTCAATAGCGTTTTTAAAAATGTTAAATTTGCCATTAATTTTCATCTGAATAAACTTGAATACGAGTGCATATATCTGAAACTTCTTTAAAACCTCCTTTCGATATGCATTAAAATCATTAATATGTTTGATAAATAATTCTGCACACCATGTAGATGGAATTATTCCTTCACCAAGCAAAGGATACACAGTACCTATGGACTCACCAACACCCACAGTTTTTCGACCATCAGTAAAAGGTTCCGAATTTTTGGGGGGAGTTATTCTAACTGGTCGACCGACCTTCTTTATTATTTCACATTTATATTTTTTTAAAAATTTATCAACAAATACATTATTATTTTTTCGTTCATAATCTCCAGCGCCAATATGTGCATAACCATTCTCTAATGGGAAATACCAAAAATAACCCTTCATTGACGGAAAAGCTTTCAAATAAAAATCGTCAAAAGGAGTATAGTCTTGATATTTCACTTTATATTGAATACATGGTATCCACATTTCATTTTGGGGACGTGGTAAATAGTTACGATGAAAACCTGTGGAATCAATAATAAGATCAAAATCTGATTCAAGAGTTTCTTTTCTTGGAGTAACTCCAAACTGGATATTAGTGCCTTTTGTCATATCCTTGATTAATCTCAACTTGTCATAGGTAACCATTCCTTTCAATCCAACATTGATGCTGTTATCCTCATTACTACTCTGACTCATATCTACCTTCATGCTTTTTCCCTCATGTAAAATATAATCATCAAAATTAAGACCACATTTTTTAACCAGCTCTTCCATTATATTTTCACAAGTTGCCCATGCACAAACTGCATCATGTTCTTCAATTGGCATTCTTTCAAATCCTTTCACGTAATTATCGTGATTATTGCTTAGTCCATTCATAAGATAAGCTCCTGCAACTCCCATTCCAACGACTGCTATCTTCATTTGGTAACGACAAATGATATATTGTTAAATAAAAATGTGATGTTTTTACTCCCTCCAGTTCATCTTAATGGTTTTCCTTGTATGATAAGTTATATTAGTAATTAAATTTAGAATTCGTTTAAGAAAAAGAAAATGTCAAAAATAAACATTCCCAAATATGCTAGAATCGGGATGGTATTACTAGTTATGGGTGCTATAATTGTAGGAATTGGTACTTTTTTGAGCAAAGGTTCTTTATCACTCTACGGATTAATAATGGCCATATGCGGATTTATCATTTATTTTGCATCTTCAATAGCAGCTAAAAGAAAAAATAGGCACTTGTAAGGAAATTCCACTATTAGATGCAAATTATCAATTTAGTTTCTAATTGTGATTCAATCAATAGGAGAAAAGAATATCATTTTGATTAAACTTATAAATTGTAATAAGTTATCGTATGCTGAAGATAATTGGAAGGTAGTACTATAGAAAAAGAAGACAATTTCGATGAATTGGATAAAATTTTTACTGACGACTCAGCTGCCAAAACTGAAACTACCTCCGAAAGCGCCGAGAGTATATCTGAAGAAAACACTCTAGACAATCATAGATCCGAATCTGATATACCCAAAGATCAATCAGTTAAAAGTAACGTTCGCACTGAAGATTCTCCCATACAAGCCGATAACCAAGAAGAATCAGATTCAAAATTTTTTGCAATTAGAACAACTGGTGGTCAGGAACACATTGTCGTAAATTTGGCTCAAAATAGGATAAATTCAAAGAAAATTCCTGTGCGTTCTATATTATTACTTGATAGTTTTAAGGGCTACATAATTATTGAAGCTCCCAATTCGAATATAGCATATGACGCCTTGATTGGGGTAAGACATGTCAAAGGACAAATTCGTGGAGAATTACCATACAAAGACATTGAAAATTATTTAGTGAAAAGGCCAGTGGTATCGGAATTAAATATAGATGATACAGTCGAAGTTATTGCGGGGCCATTCAAATCTATGAAAGCCAAGATAACTAGGGTCGACTATGAAAAACAAGAAGCAACCGTGTTATTATTAGATTCACCTTATCAAATACCTGTAACAGTTGATGCAAATTATCTAAAAAAGGCATCATAGAAACGGTGCAAAAACTATTAAATTAAATAACATAATTCTAAGACTAGTCTAAGATGGAACAAAAAAAATCTATTTCTGCTCTTGTAAGTGGCGGTGAAGCTAGTGCTGGACCTCCCCTTGGACCCGCTTTAGGCCCGATGGGTATTAACGTATTGCAGGTGGTTAATACGATTAATGAAAAAACCAAAGAGTTTCATGGAATGAAAGTGCCTGTAAAAGTGGAGATTGATCCAGAAACAAAAAAATTTAACGTGGAAGTTGGGGTCCCACCTACTACTGCTCTAATAGCAAAGGAAGCTAATGTATCTAAAGGATCTGGTACAGCAGGAACAGACTATGTTGGAAATATTTCGATGGAAGGAATAGTAAAAATAGCGAAAATGAAAATTGATATTTCATACGCAACTAGCTTAAAATCAAGTGTAAAGGAAATTATAGGCTCTTGCGTAAGCAGTGGAATTAAAGTGGAAAACAAACCAGCTAAAGATATCTACTCTGATTTGATAGCAGGAAAATTTGACCACTTGATAGCCTAAATTTGAATATTATCATGATTTGTCGCAAATTTAAAATATCCCAAAACTAGAGTTTACATTAAAATTTAGGAGATATGATACAATAAATGTCAGTTCAACAAGGTTCGGCAGGCGGTATGCCTGTTTTAATATTGAAAGAAGGAGCAAGTCAAACAAAAGGTCGTGACGCACAAAAAAATAACATCGCTGCTGCAAAATTAATTGCTGAAGTAGTGAGGACCACTTTGGGTCCACGAGGTATGGACAAAATGTTGGTAGATGGACTCGGAGATGTAACAATAACTAACGATGGTGCGACTATATTAAAAGAAATTGACGTTCAACATCCAGCTGCAAAGATGATGGTCGAAATAAGCAAAGCAACTGATAATGAAGTAGGTGATGGTACCTCATCTGTTGTAGTTTTAGCAGGTGCGTTGATTGAAAAAGCTGAGGAGTTAATCACAAAGGATGTTCATCCAACTATTATTGTTGATGGATATAGAAAGAGTGCTCTAAAAGCTATTGAGATATTTAATCATTTAGCACAAAAAATAGATGGAGGCAACAAATCTGAATTAATTAAAGTAGCAAGAACTTCAATGCAAACTAAACTTGTGTCAAAGGAATCTACTGAAATATCCGAAGTGGTTGTTAATGCAGCCTTGCAGGTTTCAGAACAAAACGAATCAGGTTATGTTGTAGATATTGATGATGTCAAGGTTGAAAAGAAAGCAGGTGGTTCATTACGAGATACTAAACTAATTAAAGGAATTGTACTTGACAAAGAAGTTGTTCACGGAGGGATGCCAAAGAGAGTGGAAAAGGCAAAAATTGCACTTATCAACTCTGCCTTAGAAATAGAGAAGACCGAATTTGATGCTAAAATCAATATCAATTCACCAGATCAAATGAAGATGTTTCTTGAAGAAGAAAATAAAATGC
>JAATVM010000039.1 GCA_014523495.1 Nitrososphaerales archaeon TH1920 | reverse complement strand
AGGCTAACAGCTATCGCCAAATTCCATGCTACAAATGCTGCGTTTGATTGTGCAAATAGATCACTGCAAGTATTTGGATCATTTGGTTACCAGAAAACAGCACGGGTCGCAAAACACTTTCTTGACTCTCGTGCAACAATGATCTATGAAGGTGCAAACGAAGTGTTGGAACTCAAAATTGCATCTGAAGTATTAGGAAATAATTTCAAAGCATACTAGTCTATACCATTCTAGTCGATCAATGGTTGTAGAAAAATTACAAAATTGATAACAATATGAAAGATTTTACACTGTCTCATCTCACTTGGTAACACGTTCAAGGGATCATAAATGAGGCTTACCACCCCAAAACCTTTGCAGATTTGGCGGCCGCGTCATCCAATGCTTGTTTGGGGTCTTTCAAACCATAGTAAACTTCATCCAATGCTTGTTTTATGTGTTCTGCTATTTGGGAATATTCTGGAATATTAGGTCTACCATGTCCAATTTTTACCATATCAATTAATTGACTATAATATGGAATTGTTTTGTTTCCTTCTAACACGTAAGAACCTTCACCTATTGAAATCTGGGTCGGAAGGTTGGCATGTGATACTATATAGGGAGCAAGTATCTTAGGCTCTAAAATTATCGTGATTAATTCCCACGCGAGATCCTTGTGATTTGAAGTTTTAGGAATACTTAATTCCCATCCTCCCATTAGAGACGAGCTCTCGTAACTTAGATTTGGTACTGGAAACATCGGGAAAAACCCAACTTTCTGCTCGAAATCCCGTTTTTGCTCAGTAGTGTTCAAATGCACGTGATGCTGTAAAGCTTCAAGCATAACGGCAAACTTCCTGTTAAGAAACTCTTTGCCCCAGAAATGGTTTTTCTGCGGCTTTATACCTGCGTCGATCTGCGCCTTAATGAATTCCATCGCTCTTACGCCTTCAGTGCCATTATAAGTTGGAAACCAATAATGACCCTTTGTCGGATGTCCAGACTTCTGCCCAATTATGTTTTCTCCCAACATCCATAAGTAAGGATAAAATTCGATGTCAGGCGAATGACTTGCACCAACAAGATGCACTCCCTCTATTCCTTGAGGTCTTAGTATAGTATTTAGTTTCTTTGCAGCATCGATATATCCATCCCATGTTCTTAAAGAATTAGGATCTACACCCGCCTCGTGCAGCATGTCTTTCCAGTACCATAAACCCCTGATATCTGTCCATGCCCAAATACCATATACGGTATCATTGTAAAAACCACCATCCCAGTTTGCTTCATACCAATCATTTCCTCTTCCCCAGGTTTTCGTGTAGTTAGTAAGATCAGTTAAAAACCCCTTTTCTGCAAATTCTCCCAGCCAGATCTGGTCAACGCTGATTAGATCAATATTGGTATGGTTATCAGCTGCTGACAACAGCTTCTCCCTCATATCATTATAAGGATATGTTGTATAGTTCATTTGAATATCCAAATTTGGATGTCTATGTCTTAGCTCCTCGATAGCTGGTACAATTAAAGATTTCCACCTCTCAGGGTCACCTTGATCCTCAAGAATTGCCGAAAGTGTGATTTGGTTCTGAGCTGAAGAGCTAGTAAAGCTAGCTGCTGATATTATTATAATAACTAATAGCAGTAATATTAAAAATGACGATAATGGACTCTGAGTATTCACGAACTGATGTAATTCCTATAAGGCTTTAAGTTTTTCTTCGTCTCCTCTTACATCACATTATGTGTTGTATCCAATTCTCATATCCACTGCGGTACTATTTTCTTTCAGATTTAGAGTCATCAATCTAATGGAATTATAACTATTTTGGACAATGCAGGACAGCCGGATGCTATATCCAAGCCTCTTAAAGGAATAGATGGTACCATTTCCCTACTTGAGTAATTCTAATACTTTCTAATCAGATCAATATTTAAATCATAAATTCTTACTTCCAAAAAGTACTGACTAATATTTTTAGTCCTCGTATTCAAATATTTAAAAAATAATTCTAAGATTTAGATTTTAAATGCTAAACCTATTGCAAGGCAGCGTACAAAATTCGTTAATTCTTATTGTAGTTTAGTGACAAGTGGCTCATTCATATTCTTTTTATTTTCTGTTCTCTTATCTAGTAGCAACTCAGGTTTATACCTTCCCAGTAATATGGAATTTCCTACTACCGTTACAGAGCTCATAGCCATAGCAATTGCTGCTAGCATCGGGAGCCATCCAAATATTTCTATACCTAGGAAGGGGACTAAAGCGCCGCCAGCCACCGGGATTAAACCAGTGTTATAAGCAAAAGCCCAGAAGAGATTTTGCTTAATCTTGGAAACGGTCTTTTTACCTAATTCAAGAGCAGTCACAACATCTCTAATGTCATTTTTAATGAGTATGATGCCTCCTGTTTCTTTTGCGACGTCGGTTCCGGAGCCAATAGCAATACCTAAATCGGATCTGGCTAATGCTGGTGCGTCGTTAATGCCATCTCCTACCATAGCGACTAATTTTCCCTCGGTCTTTAGATTAGAAATCATTCGTTCTTTTTGTTGAGGAAGGACTTCAGCTATAACTCTATCTATTCCTATTCTTGATCCTATGAACTCAGCAGTTCTTTCGTTATCACCAGTAAGCATCATAACCTCCTTACCCTTTGACTTCAGAGCGTCAATAGCTTCTTTTGTATTTTGCTTTATTGTATCAGCAATGGCTATAATTCCAGCTAACTTGGAATCTATTGCTACTAATACAGCCGTTTTTCCCATATTTTCAAACTGCTTGAGTCTTGCCTCAATTTTTTCCAGACCTAAAACGCCACTTTCGCTCATTAATTTTCTTGTTCCTACCAAGATGAGATGTCCTTCGTATTTTGCCGTGAGACCCTGACCCGATATAGCTTCAAATGAATCTGGATTAGGAACTGCGATTTCTTCCTTAGCCTTTTTTACAATTGCTTGTCCCACCGGATGCTCCGAGCCTGATTCACCTATTGCTGCAAGTCTTAAGAGTTCCTTTTCTCCTATACCGGCAATCTGATAAATATCAGTAACAGAAGGCTTGCCTTGTGTCAGTGTTCCTGTTTTATCAAAAACAACTGTATCTACTTTGCTGGCTATTTCCAAATACTCTCCACCTTTAAATAATATACCATGTTCAGCAGCTTTTCCAGAACCCATCATCAGGGCTGCAGGGGTAGCTATACCTAATGCACAAGGACATGCAATAATTATAACAGAAACGAAAGCAAGCAGACTATAGGTCAATCCTATGTTACCTATCATATACCACGCTAGCCCCACAGCTATAGCAGTAATAACTATGGCAGGAACAAAGTACTTTGCAACTTGATCGACCATTCTTTGGATTTGAGCTTTACCTGTTCGAGCTTCTTCTACCAGTTTTATTATCTGTGAGAGAACGGTATCCTGTCCTATCTTTGTAGCTTTTAATTTCATAAGCCCTGTTTTATTTATGGTAGCTCCAATCACTTCATCACCGGTTGATTTGTCCACAGGAATGCTCTCACCAGTTATAGCAGATTCATCTATTGCGGAGGCGCCTTCAATAATCATTCCATCTGTCGGAATTATTTCGCCAGGTCTGACAATCAATATATCTCCTTCTTTTATTTCCTCAATCGGTATATCTACTTCCTGTTCCAAGGTTTGCGCTGATGAGTTATTTCTTGGACGCAAAACCTTTGCCATACGAGGCGACAAATCTAATAGTTTTCTAACTGCATTTGAAGCCTTCTCCTTGGTTCTTGTTTCGAGTAATTTGCCTATAAGTATCAGTGTGATAATGACAGCAGATGTTTCGAAATAAACTGAATTATATGGAAAGAAGCTTGGAAAGATTGTTACTGTTGCACTGTACAAATACGCTGCTGTTGTTCCTATCGCAATAAGCGTATCCATATTCGATGCTTTTACTCTTATGCCATCCCAAAACCCTTTATAGAATCTCCAACCAACCCAGAACTGTAACGGTGTAGCTAATACGAACATAATGTAGTTTGCAATATACATCAACTCCATCGGCACCAAATTTCCAAACTGTGCAGGTAACATGTGTGGTAAACTAAAGAATATGATCGGAACTGTTAACACGATACTTACTGCAACGTGAATCTTTAATTTCTTCAACTCTTTTTCAGGTTCTCTGAATTCCTTTAGGCACTGAGAACTGCAAAAGAAATATTCATTCCCATGTTTGGCATATTTAATTGAATCAGGTTTATCTTCTACAAACATGCCACACACTGGGTCTTTTGCCATAGTCATATTCCGGTCATACCAAATATAACAGTAGGCATTTGCAGTCGCAAATTTAATGCAATGAAATATTTTCATATACCATCATCAATTTAGATTTCAATATTTTTAACCAGTTTATTTTCTTTGAAGGTGTTTAATATGCGATCTTTTAAATTCATGATTAAAGATTTGAACCTAATAATATAGATGTGCACCCGTCGGGATACGACTGAATATTCAATCGGACCTGCTTGTTCATATTCTAAATAATAGTTCAAATCAGTCTTGACCTTAAACAAGCAAAGAACTT
>JAATVM010000038.1 GCA_014523495.1 Nitrososphaerales archaeon TH1920 | reverse complement strand
ATCCAAATTCCAGAAACAAATAGAAACTTATGAACAAACTAATAAACAATTAAATGATACAATAGATGTATTATTATCAAAAATGCATAAAAATTGGAAAACTTAAAGGAATATAATAGAATTATTCAATTGGATATTCAACTCCCAAGAAGATTAGTTATTAGATCTTTGTTAAAATCAGTTTCATAACTGTTTCTTTTATGCTCGACGTTTCTATTCAGATAATAATACTACTACTATGGAACCAATCAAAAAAGTTTAAGGTGTACGAGATTCTTCAAAATATTTCCAATACTCAATTTTCTGACCACAGCTATCGCATACATATATTTCACATAACGTTGGTTTACTAGAGGTAGGTGTAACCTCAATTGTATCTTCTAAATAAAAGGAATCTGAGGAACATTTTCTACACCAATGGCTAGAAGGCAATCTTGATGATTTTGTCCTCCTTTCTTCACATAGGTTAATAGAATTAGAAATAATCATCGCGGTAGAGTCAAGATCGATGAAACCAGAAACAAATACTGTGTTTAAAGTTACTATTATAGGAAGTAGTATTGCAATATTTTGCTCATAACCAATATTTATCATTGATAATATAGAACAAATATCATTAATAAGAATATCTTTACAAAAATATGCCATTCCCTCAAAATATCAGGAAATTTGCAGAAAATTTAAAATTCACTCCGATCTATATCATATTAGTTACCAAATTACAATATTAGAAATATTTCATCCAACTTACTTTTGTTAGCAGTTAAAAGATTTTCTGAAGGAGTGCTACTGGAAATATTACTTTTTAGTAGATTTGAACGATAATCAAGTGAAAATACCTAAGTAGCTGAATAACGTATAATGTGTGGTGCATTTTGTTAGTAAAGGTGGACAAAATAATTGAAGGAAATAAGATAAAGGTAGTTGAACTTGATATTGATAATTATGGTTCGGTCATACCTCTTAGAGAGTTGGAATTAAGGTTACCTGAAGATGATTCAGTCATTAAAGTTCTTTCCTCATCTAAATATGCTGCCATATTCACTGAAAATGATATTGACGAAAGTGGCAATACTATCATTTTAGCCAATAGTGTTTCACTCGATGAATTGAATGAAGAGAAAAAGAGGGCCATCGATACGATGAACAAGAAATAACAGATAAGATCACCTGCTAAATAGAAATTTACCCCTTAGTCAGTATGATAAATTTTTTGTGTTTCTAGTGAACTTTTCTTAAACTCCCTGTGAACAATCTAGAAATTCTCTTCTATCTAGTGGTATAAGAAATCCTTTTGTTGTGCATCTGATAAATATACCCTTATGAAGAATCAGGATTTTCTGAAGAGAGAAGAGCTAGAAAATTTCCTTGTTCAAAGTGGAATAAGAATTGATGATTATATTATTACTGCATTGGATGTATCCACCGAGATACATGACGGCATCAAAAGAGAAGATAATCAATCACCATTTCTTGAAACACACATCTGGCCTGTAACAAGAGATGTGGTAAAACACTATGCCACGGTTAATCGTAGTATCACTAGCGTCGAAGTAGTTTCCTCGATATTACATGATGTGATGGAAGATAATGACAGAATACTTGATTTGTATAAAACTAAAGAATATGGTTTTGATGCATATCTCAAATACAGATTTGGTAATAGAGTCTATGAGATTTGTATGGACCTGAAGATAAAACCTCTTGAAAACTTTCCTGGAGATGATGATCAACAGCGTCAATTGGCCAGATTCCATGATTACTGCAGAGGATTAAGTTCTGCCGACTATGATATAAAAGTGATAAAATTGGTAGATAGAGAGAATAATATGAAGTTCATCAGTAGTATATCAAACATTGGTGGAAGCCTAGTGAATAACAAAATAAAAAGATACTTACGTGAGGCTGAGGATTTCTACCTTTCCTATGCATTGCTGGAACCACGAATGAAGGATCTGTATCTAAAACTTCGAGAATCATATGAAAATCTCAAATCATTAAATATTAATTAGTTTGGTTAAAAAACAGATTATTCAGTCAAATAAAAAAATGTGACATTTTTATTGTTGCAGATTCATACCTGTATTTTTGCTCTCATCATCAGGGCTTGGGCAGAAAAAAGTTCATCACAAAAAAGGGTAGGGAAGAGTAGGGAAGAGAACTATCGATTGATCTAATAAATTTTACTTTAATCTATTTTCTTGAAAATATTAGAGAATTGACGTGGCGCGCTAAACCAATCCTAAATTGTATTAGTATCAATTATGATACCATAAAATAAAATTTGAAAATTATTGAGTTTGAGTTTGATTTTGAGCCTTTGGCAAAGGTAACTGAAAGAAGGGAAAACCACTGCTTCCGAGTGCATACGGCATCTGTCCATTCCATTTTGATATGGCCTGCCACTGGAGGTATTCTGGACTTTCTCTTAATTGTGTAGTGATAATCTTTATTGCTTCAGATTCACCAGATGCCCTAGCAGCAGTTGCTCTTGATTGTCCTTCAGCCTGAGCGACGCTTTGATTTGCAACTACTTCAATAGACCTTAGATTATTTAGTTCAGTAAGATATTTTTGAAAAGCTACTACTTTTTGCTCTATTTGTGTAGCGAAAGCATCTGAAAATTTAAAATCAGTGATAAATACATTTTGTGATTGTATATTATTTGAAGAAAGGGTAGTTCTTATGGCATTGGCGATAACACTTTTTGCTGTTTCTCTCTTTGTGATCAATTCTTCTGCATTAAATTTGGCTACGCTGGCTTTGACCGATTCTTGAATAGTTGGGGATATTACACGGTCTGCATAGTTGACACCCAAGATTTGATATATCTTATTTGCTTCCGTTGGATCAATTCTATAGTTTAATGCAATAACAGTCTGCACTTCTTGTAAATCATTTGATGCAGCACTTGCTTCTGCCTGGAACTTTTGTGTT
>JAATVM010000037.1 GCA_014523495.1 Nitrososphaerales archaeon TH1920 | reverse complement strand
GATATTGCTAAACTTGAATCTGCTAATAAAGTTATTTGTGTAGGTACAAGTGCTGTCAGAGAAGCTAAAAACAACAAATACTTTGTAGATGAAGTTCTTAAAAAAACTGGATTAAGAGTAAGAGTACTAAGTGGAGATGAAGAAGCCTATTATTCCTACTTAGGAGCTTCCATGTCAACCTGTATTCCAAATGGTTTATTCTTTGATCTGGGTGGAGGAAGTTTAGAAGTAGTTTACACTGAGGATTTTAAAATAAAGAACGTGCAAACACTTCCATTGGGGGCGTTACGACTTACTAGAACATTTGCTAGCCAAGATGGGTCCTACTCTAAGAAAGATTGTGATAATATGACTCAAACAATTCTGGACACACTTCCCACTAAAAAGAGCTATGGCATTGGAATAGACAGCTTACTTGTAGGAGTTGGTGGAACATTACGGGCTCTTGGAAGATATGATCAAAAACGTGCAGGATATCCGTTTGAGAAAATACATAATTATAGACTAACGTTGAATGCCATTGATTCTCTCCGTAAGGATATCAGCCACAAGAAACCCGATGAAATTTCTAATCTGTTAGCCCTTGATTCTACTAGAGTTGAAACAATTGTCGCTGGCATTCATGTAATTCATAGTTTAATGAAGAAATTTGACTTTGAAGAGGTAGTTATAAGCGGTTATGGTTTGCGTGAGGGAGTTCTTGCTTCATTCATTCAGGTCCCATTTACACTTCAAAATCATAATATCGAAAATTTGGAGAAACAAATTCTAAAAGTACTTTCTTATCACTGTTACAAATATGATATTTCACATTTTGGACTTGATGATATGATGCAGGATATGATTTATTATAGATTGTTGAAGGAAAGAGAAGTAGAGATTCTGTCCTATGCACTTTATACATTATCAAAACTACCTGAGACAAACAAGCATTACAGTCTCTTCTACCATATATTGGACCAAGATTACCCCCGTCTTACATATAGAGAACAAGTTATATTGGCATTATCAATTGTATACTCTAAAAAAATTAGGACTGGAGAAGAACTCTTTTATAAGTACAACCATCTACTAAAACCACAAAATCTCAAATCTGTCCAAAAAATAGCTATATTATTCAAACTAGCTAGAATAATTATAAAGACTAGGTCCCAGATTAGGATAAAATTAACAGGAAACCAAAATATAATCTTCACCATAATCCCTGCGCACAAATCATTTCCCGACATTTTACTAAAACAAATTATTGAGAAAGTTAGTGGTATTTTCGATATTCCAGTTCAATACCACATACCAAACAAGATTGATAGAGTAAATCATTCAACTGATAAAATTATTTCAATAAAATCTCAGAGTTGATATATATTTATGACCTACACTAAAAAAAAGACAGGAAAAAAGATTCCTATAAAAGGTAAGCTTATAGTAGTTGAAGGTATAGATGGTTCGGGAAAATCTACACAGCTCAGATTACTAGAGAAATGGCTCATTGCAAAAAATATACCGGTATTTTTTACAGAATGGAATTCATCAGAAACCGTGAAACTAATTACTAAAAAAGGAAAGAAAAGTGGTATATTAACACCAATAACCTTCTCTTTATTACATGCTACCGATTTTGCAGACAGATATGAAAGGAACATTCTCCCACTTCTACATGCCGGATATATAGTACTCGCTGATCGATATGTTTACACCGCATATGCTAGGGATATCGTTAGGGGTTGTAATCCAAACTGGGTTAAAAAAATATACGAGTTTGCAATAAAACCGGAGATTGTTTTTTATTTTAAGGTACCAATAGATATAGCAGTAGATAGAATACTGTCTGGAAGACCTAGGCTAAAGTACTATGAAGCTGGTATGGATTTAAACTTAAGTAATGATCCTTATGAGAGTTACAGGATCTTTCAAAGTAGGACTATTGAACAATATGAATCATTATCCGTATCTGAGAACTTTACTATAGTAGATGGAACAATGGAGATAGAAGAGTCTCAAAGATTTTTGAGATCAACGGTCATGAAGCTTCTATCTTTAACTACTAAAAATATCATGAGGTCTAAAAGTACATGAATAACAAATCAATAAAAGGTAAGATGAGAAAAGCAATTTTTTATGGACATGCTATTCCATATTTAGAGGATATTGAAATTAAAGGAAAATTTATTATAATAGAAGGTCCCGATGCATCAGGCCGAAGCACACAAATTGAATTATTATCATCCAAACTTGAAGCAGATGGTCATGCAGTACTGAACGCTGGGCTTAGACGTTCTGAATTAATAGGCGAAGGAATATTGGAAGCCAAGAGAAATTTTGTTCTTGGGAGAAAGACTATAAGTTTATTTTACGCAGCAGATTTCGCTGATCAATTAGAGAACAAGATAATTCCCGGATTAAGATCAGGTTACATAGTACTTTCAGATAGATACATTTACACCCTAATGGCAAGGGAAGCAGTACGCGGAATAAGCAGCTCATGGTCTCGCAATCTATATGGCTTTGCTTTGAAACCAGATATAGTATTTTATCTTGATGTTGATCCAAATGAGTTAGTGCACAGAGTTTTCAAAAAGAATACATACCTAGATTATTATGAATCAGGTACAGATCTTAGGCTATCAGACAACATGCTAGAGTCATTTGTGATGTACCAAATGTTACTAAGAAAAGAATTTAAGCGAATGCAAAAAAGGTATAACATAATATCAATAAATGGTAATAGATCGATAATTGAAATAAATGAAGATCTTCAAAAAAGGATTGATAAT
>JAATVM010000036.1 GCA_014523495.1 Nitrososphaerales archaeon TH1920 | reverse complement strand
TAGCAATAGAAGCTATGACTACTACCGGTATTGTATTTGTGGCAGGAGAAGTAACTTCTAAAGCAAAAATTGATTCTGAGGAGGTTGTTAGAAATACACTGAAGGATATAGGATATAATGGCCTAAAATATGGATTTGATGGAAACAGCTGTGCTGTTTTAACTTCTATTCATGAACAAAGCCCTGATATTTCTATGGGTGTTTCTAAAAATGAAAACGGAGTACAAGGTGCAGGTGATCAAGGCTTAATGTTTGGATATGCAACAAGTGAAACTGCTGAGCTTATGCCGTTGCCTATAACTTTGGCGCACAAATTGAGTATGAAATTGGCTGCGGTTAGAAAAGAAAAAACTTTGGATTGGATTGGTCCTGATGGAAAGTCTCAGGTTTCTGTTATCTATGAAGATTCTATTCCAAAGAATATTGATACGGTTGTAGTTTCGACTCAACATACGGAAGATATCTCGATATCTCAGGTGAGAGAAGAGATAATCTCAAAGGTTATAAAACCTATTTGTGATGGATTGATTAATAATTCTACTAAATTTCTAGTAAATCCAACTGGCAGATTTGTAATAGGTGGTCCTGTAGGTGATACCGGATTAACGGGAAGAAAGATAATAGCTGACACATATGGTGGTATGGGTAGGCACGGAGGTGGTGCGTTTTCAGGCAAGGATCCTTCTAAAGTTGATAGATCAGCATGTTACATGGCAAGATATATTGCAAAAAATATTGTTGCATCAGGATTAGCTTCAAAATGTGAAGTACAATTGGCTTATGCAATAGGGGTTGCAGATCCTGTTTCAATTATGGTTGATACATTTAACACAGGAAAAATTAGTGAAGAAAAAATTGAAATACAAGTTAGAGAAATTTTTGATACTCGACCAGTTGGAATAATAGAAACGTTACACCTAAAGAGACCTATATATAAGAAAACTGCTGCATATGGCCATTTTGGTAGGAATGAACCCAGCTTTACCTGGGAGAGAACTGACAAATCAGATTTATTTAAGGCCTAAAAATTAGTAAAATTTAGACCAACTGAATTAATAGATTCAGATTCCTTTAATGATGTTAATGGTATTTCCAATATCTCTTTCAATATTGTATTTCCTCGAGAAGAAGTTGAGAATATTTTTTACATCTCTCATTAGCACTGCGTCCGCATTAATAGCATCAACTTTAACAGCTTGAGGCCAATCTAGAATGAAAATACTGTCATTGTTAACTAGAATGTTGTATTCATTCAAATCTCCGTTAATGTATCCTTTGTGATAAGCGATGCTTAAGTTTATTATTATATTTTCTAGAATAGATTGTGGATCATTAAGATTTTCAACTTCTGACAATCTACTGCCATAAATGGGTTCCATAACAATGCAGTGAAAAGACCTGTACAAGGGATTTGGAATTGAAATACTAGAATTTCTAAGATAGTTCAATATGTCGTATTCTTTTTTTGCTGTTTCAATATTCAATAGTAACCAATTACTAGTACCAAAGATTATATCACGTTTCCGCTTAATCTGTTTGAAACTAGATCTTCCGAGTCTAAACATCTTTAAGATCTTGTCTTGTTCTAGAGAATCATGAGCTAGATAAATTTCTGCTTCTTTACCGATACCAATTTGTGGTCCAATTGCATTAATAATGTTCCTATTAGAAAGAATTTTTAGCACGTATATGTCCAGACCAGTTACCAATAGTGTATATCCTATATTGCTCTTACCTATCAATCCAAATTTAACAAGTCGTTCTAAATGATGTTCAACCAAACTTTGACCTAAATTTGAATATTGACTCAGAGTAGAAAGATTTAAAATTTGACGATTTTTTAACGAAGATGCAAATACCTTTAATATTTTAAAATCACTCTTATTCAACAATGAAACAAGATGTCCTGCCTTTGAAAAAGAAGACAACTGAAAGCATCTACTCACAATATTAGATTAAAAGGTTATTCTGTTAACCTACAGATAACAATTAAAATATCCAAACAACAAAGTTAGAATCGTTGTCTCTTGATGGAAAAATAGGTATTGTCACAGGTGGTACTGGGGGACTTGGGTTAGAGATTGCAAGAGAATTAGCAAGAAATGGAGCAACCGTTATTGTAACATCTAGGAAAAAATCTAAATTGAAAGAAGTTTGTAATTTAATTGATAAAGATTGTTATGGATTTCAATTGGATGTTTCCAAAAAGAAGAGTCTAATCGGATTTATCAAAAATATTTCAAAACAATTTAACAATGTTGATATACTGATAAATAATGCTGGTTTTCCTTTTGTGAGGAAAATTTGGTTTAAAAATATTCATGATATTTCCGAAAGAGAATTAATGAATATCCTTGAAGTTGATTTAATCGGCTCTTTTCGAATAACCAAAGAAATATTGAAGCTAATGATCAAAAGAAGAAATGGAGTAATCATTAACATTACTTCAACTCCTGCAATATCTGGACATATTTGCGGTTCGCCGTACTCCATAGCAAAGGCAGGGTTGATTAGTTTAACCAAACATATTGCTTTAGAATATGGAAGATATAACATCAGATCGTATTCTGTTGCATTGGGAGATATCCATACAGATGCAATGCGTAGATCTCTTTTAAAAAGTGAAATAGTCAAGGCCAAAAATGAAAATTCTATGAAAAGATGGGGGTGGCCGGAAGAAGTTGCTAAAAGTATTGTTTGCCTTGCAGGCGGAAATTTTACTTTCTCAACGGGAAATACTATTATTATTGATGGGGGTAAAGTAATTATTTAAAAGTGAAGGTTTATGTTCCAAAGTATCGATGGTATCAAAGAGGAAAAAGATCTGTCTGAGGGTAAAAAAAGATCTCTCAGAACTGGATATACAACAGGTACTTGTGCAGCAGCGGCAACAAAGGCCGCATTATCTACACTGGTAAATGGAGAAAAATTAGCAAGGGTAAATGTTTCTCTTCCGAAGGATAAAAACATAATGATAGATATTGCTTGGATAAACTATGAAAATGAAAAGTCCGTTACTGCAGCTGTAATTAAGGATGCAGGTGACGATCCCGATGTCACTAATGGTGCTGAAATTTGTGTAACAGTATCTTTTTTGGAAACTGCAAATAAGATCATTATTGATGGTGGTATTGGTGTTGGAAGAGTGACTAAACCTGGTTTGGGACTTGAAATAGGTAAAGCAGCAATCAATCCTACCCCACTAAAGATGATAAAGCAAGCTATTGATGAAATTATAGGACAACAAAACAATAGATACGGATTGTCGGTAACAATATCCGTGCCTAAAGGAGAAGAAATTTCCGAGAGAACTGATAATCCAAGATTGGGAATAATTGGTGGGATATCAATTTTAGGAACAACTGGGATAGTAATCCCATATTCCACCGCATCGTTTGCTGCATCTATTCGTCAAAGTATCGATGTTTCAAAAGCAATGGGCTCTGATTCTGTTATATTGACTACGGGAGGTAGAAGCGAAGATTTTGCACGTGGTATTTTTGGAAACTCAATTGCTGACCATGCTTATATTCAAATAGGCGACTTTATCGGATTCAGCATTAAACAATGTGCAATTAAGAAAATTAAGAAAGCATATGTTATCGGTTTTATTGGTAAATTAACTAAAATGGCAATGGGGATAAAACAAACGCATGTAAAGGGCTCTCATGTTGATATGAACTTTCTTGCGGACCTGGCAAGCAGGTGTGGAGCTAGCAATGAACATATAAAAAAAATAAAGTTAGCAAATACCGCAAGACATGTCGGAGAATTAGTTGAACAATTTGGGGTAAATATATTTTATGACGTTCTGTGTGAAGAGGTCTATAAGCATCTAAGTAAATATTCTCCGTCTGAATTACAGATAAAAATCATGTTACTTGATTTTAATGGTAAGATAATTGGAAAGTATCCTAAAGACTAGGACGAACAAAAACTAATCTTATTCTATATTCCCTCAAGGAAACCGTCTTTTTGAAGCTTTTCAGCATGAGCAGAAATATACCTCCAGACAATGTCAGCCTTGTCTGGCTGAAAGTCCCACGGTGCGATAAGAACCAGATCATGTTCTCTTATCCACATACGTCTTTTTATCTTTCCTCTAATTCTACATGTCCTGACTTTACCATCTGTACATTTTACGATAATGTTGTCCCCGCCAACTAATTTTATCACACGGCCTAGTAATTCCCCTTGTTGAGGCATTACTAACTCCTTTAGATCAGATTCACTCAATACTTTTCTTTTTCCTAATTTAAAAACCTCCGTTAAAAGTCCTTTTAAGCAAAATAAAAACCTAATGATTCTGCATACGCGTATAGAATTAATTAAAATGTTAATTATTTATTATTCAAATTATTCCAATATGTTTTGTTTC
>JAATVM010000035.1 GCA_014523495.1 Nitrososphaerales archaeon TH1920 | reverse complement strand
CTAGATGCGTTGGAACATAATATGGATTCTGATCCGTGAGAAGTTTATGTTTTTCTTTAGGCCATTCTTCATGCGCTTCATTAGCAATAAGTATTATGAAATAACCAATAGATCTGGGTAAATGTAGAGTTTCTGTGTCATATACCGACTTGGCCTGTGGAATTTCTAACAATTCTTGTTCTACTCCAAGGGATTTATTACCAACATTAAATAGTAATATTATTGATATCATGAACGTTGAAATAGTAAAAATAGTTTTGTGTGTTTTATCCATGTTCAAATTGACCCAGTTACCCATCTTAGCAATCTTGTCCCTTGAAAATAATCTGCATTCATCATTTAATGCTATAATTAGTATGATAAATAAGTAAATCGTTTATATTTTTTTTATATTGTGATTGTATATTGCGAATAAAATTATATTTAACTTCTCATCTAGTTATATTATTTACCATTTGGGTTGTTTTTGTTGGAAAATTATCTAAATTATCGCATAACAAGATTACCACAATCGCATTAATAATTATACATATTTGAAATTACTAGAGCACATAAATTTTTTTCAAGATTTTCTAAAATAAATTCACGTAATAACAATTTTGATCAAAATCACTCATCAATACACTATGATCTCAGATCTTCGAACCAACATTTATCAATTTCGTAGAATAAAATAGGTCCAAAAAAGTAATGGTTTTTTCTGTTCTATGATTTCTGTATTGTAATAAATATTATCTTGCAAATATACTATTTGGTGTTTCAAATGATTTTATATGTCTATGTTCACATTCTGTTCCCTCTGGAGGATTTAATTCATTAGAAGAAACGCAAGCAAAATACATGTCTCCCATTTGTGTCTCTCCGATGCCTGTTTTCCTGTCGAATGTAAACGAAGCCTTTATTGTATCACCTTTTGATTTTTCAAGCAACTTACCTGCTTCTATTGCCTTTGAAATAAATTCACCTTTTTCCATGGCTAAAACCTTAATTTCCTTTACGCCTTTTTTGTCATAAAGTGGTATCAAAATGTCAATCTTTACATTCTTTGTATTGGGTTCCTCAGTACCCACGGTCTGAAAAGAATCTAAACCTATGGTGTTTATTCCATCGGGATTTGCAATATCTCCTTCATGACAAGCAAATGATTTCATAAATCCTGTTTTACTCTCGAGATTATATGCACATACAAAATACTCATCGTTAACCCCTACAGTAACAACATCATTTTTCTTATTAAAGCTAAATGGAACAGTAACTACTTTTGAATTTTTTTCATCAATATCTATATTCGTAGTTTTAGTTTCATCATTAGCAAATGCCACAACTTTAAGTTTCTCTGGATTGACTATCTTTGTTAGATCTATTTTTGCCTCAATTGTAAACGTATCTGCCGCATTTACCTCATTCGAAACCACAATAGTGAGTAAAGAAAGGATAAGCATACTAGCTATAGACGTGAACAGAAAAAATGAAACAGATCTGTTCTCTTTGCTCTGCATTGTTGTGAGGTATTTCGCATTTCTGTGATTTACCTATTGTCGTAATTACAACTTGATCATTTCTAAAGAGATTTGTTCTGGTAAAGTAAATACAATTCCTAACAAGTCTAATGAATTAGAAAAATATTATCTAACTATTGATTAATAGTATGTCATTTCATTTTATTATATATGTTTTTCATTCCAGTGTTTCACAAATTTTTCCATATTGCCTTGCAATTCTTTCATTGAGCGTACTAGAAAAGAATGTCCAAATTCCCAACCTAACTCATCACATTTTTTACATTCTTTTTCATATTGGCTGGAAAAACCATGTGCTTCACCTACTATGCATTTTGAAGGGCTATCAAGTTCGAAGTACCATTTCCACCATGCCAAAGATAATGGAAACGGAAAGCCTTCTTGTTGCAAAAGCTTAATTTTATTTGCCCAACTGGGTGCGATATCTTCAAACGTTTGATTTTTTAATTTTATTTCTTGATACAAGCTTTCACTAATATTAAATAGACAGATGTTATTAAGTATTAAATTTGGATTATACGAAACGACCTTAAATACGTAAAGCATTATTATACTTCATAATCGAAAATTTCATTTGAGCATTATTTCATCTTTCTTTTCATGCGAATACATTAGATGTATACCACCTATCATGATTAATATGGCAATTAGTTGATTGATACTTAGTACTTCATGTAGAAATAATATTGCAAAAACTAATCCAAATACCGCAGATAAAGATAACAAAGAGGATGCCTTGATTACTCCGATCCTTTTTATGCTGTGTAAATATAAATAAAGTGATATTGCAAAGCCAAACACACCCAGCACAACAATAGGAATTAATTGCACACTCTGAATATTAATAGGAATTCCTAAAATTACGACCGTTCCAAGTAAAATGGAGCCTCCAATCAAAGCTTTTAACTGAATTAATTTTGAGACGTCTACTTGTCTAGCTATTATCTTGCTAATATTGTTATCAAATCCCCAAATAATTGTTGATGCGATTACAAAGACGTTACCTATGTTCAAAGTAAATACGGGACTATCAAAATTAAGGTTTGATGTTACTAGAAATACTCCAAAGAGGATCAAAGTTACTGCAAGATATCCTATTGGTGTTAATCTTTCTTTGAAAATAAGTAGTGCGAATAATATCGAAAAGACAGTTTCACCATTTGTTAGTAGTGCGGTGTCTGCAGCCGAACTTAGCTTTAGCCCGAGAAAAAACATAACAGGTGCTATGGCTGCACCAGCCACTGCGCTTGTTATAATGAGAGAATAGTACCTCCGTGTTATCTTTGATCGTGTTTTTGACGCAATAGGAGTGAAAATTACTCCGGCAATTAGGTAAATAATTGACGAAAGTATTATAGGCTCTATTGTTGACAGCATAGGCTTTGCGATGGTGGAAACGGACCCAAAGAGTAATGCAGCCACAATTGCTGATACATACCCAATTACTACATTGGAATCTGTCATCCTACGATCAATCAACTTTAATCCTTGCATTCATCACGGATACTTTATAGATATTAAAACTTACCATATTGTAACGATTGTTAACAATCAATTCAGTCTAATTGTTGATAGACAAGAAAACTTGGTATTTTTATTCTGGATGTAAAGTTACTAAAATGTAGATTAAGCTATCTACATCTTAATAACATATAGATAGGCAGATCTCTACTTAATTGGTAATAAATGAAAATATTGGTCGAAATTATTGGGGCCATGCTCATATTAGTGGGTTTAATTTTTACTGCACAGTCCAAATCACTATTGGGTCCCTCAAGCTCATTTATGTATAGTAACCCTTCCTGGACAATTAATGGTTCTATGTTTATTATCGCAGGTATTATTGTATTAATTCTGGGTATTATTTTTAGAATCAGTTTTCGTCACAAGTTAAGAGATAAGAAATAAGGAACCAAAACTACATTTTGGTAAGCCTGTATTCATGATTAAATCTCAACATGATGTTATGATTTGTGAGTCTATGTTATCGTTTACCGTAGATCTTAATGCATAGGAATCAATCTTTGTTTAAATTGAATTGGAACTGGTAATTACTTTTTATATCCATTCAACTTTAACTATTTATTTGAATAATTATTTACCGATGTTCCTATACTTTTCACTAGCTAGTGTATTTTTCTGTAGTATTTGTGTAACTGGTATCTCTGCTCAAAATCTAGATGATCAGAAGGAAATATCTACAAAATCTAGTCCAATAATTGATTCCGGAAGTTTTCCCATTGGAATTGAGATTGATCCAATAACAAACAGACTTTATGTTGCTAATCAATTTTCTAATACGGTATCGGTTATAGATATTGAAACGTCCAAAGTTGGAAATAATATCGATGTGGGCAAATCTCCGTATGATGTAGACGTAAATCCTTTTTCGAACAGAATTTATGCATCAAACAGAGATTCTAACACAATATCTGTAATTGATGGTTTTACTAATAAAGAGCTTACAAACATACGAGTAGGAAATTCACCATTAGGCATAGGGATTAATCTAGCCACTAGCTGGCTATATGTAGCAAATTTGAATTCCAAGACCATTACAGTAATTGATGCAATCGAAAATCGTGAAAAAAAACCTCCCTTAAAGTATGCTTCGCTACCTTATGATATCGTAATCAATCCTCATACAAATAAAGTCTATGTTTCAGATTTAGGGAAAGATAGTGTTTTAGTGCTGGATGGGAGTAACAATACATTAGTATCAACCATACCTGTTGGTCCAAATCCCTCTGTACTAGCTATCAATACACAAACTAATACCATTTATGTCTCAAACTTCTCGAACGATTCTGTAAGTGTCATAAATGGAACTTCCAACAAAGTTGAAAGTAATATAAAGGTGGGACATAATCCAGTGGGAATCGCGGTTAACCCACGAACTAACAAGATTTATGTTGACAATTTGGCAGATAATACTATTAGCGTAATTAATGGGACAACAAATAAGGTGAGCAAAATTATTCCGTTAGAACCTGCAATAATTGCATCTGGAGTTAATAATCTTTTCATTAATATCCCTTTAAAAGTAACCTTTCCATTTATAGCAAGCAAATTGACAGTAGATCCCAATACAAATTTCACATATGCCACTAATACCAGGTCTAACGGAATAATTACTATCGATGGAAAGACAGATGATATAATTACAAAAATATTTGTGGATATCAATCCTCCAAACTCTGGGAATGTAAAATGTAATGATATCGTTCTAGGCGATGGTGAGTCTACCACATTGCCTTTCAATTCGACCGCTAAATGTGAGGCAATACCTGATAGGGGGTACGACTTTGGTTCCTGGTCTGTAAACAACAATACAAAGGAAAATCCAGTAATTTTTAATGTTACTGGTTATGGTACTTTAACCGCAAATTTCAAAGGTGCCATCTTGACTGAAACATTTATCATATTAACTTCTGTAATAATAGGGCTAGTTTCAACTATCGGAGGTTGGCTTTATAGACAGAGGTCTAGATTGTCTTTCAAGAGAAATCTAACAAACATAGACTATACATACGAAATGTTATCAAAAAACAATAAAGAAGAATGCATAAAACAATTGGAGCAAATTCAAAGAGATTTAAATTTTTTACATCGGAAAGGAAAAATTAATGAATCACAGTTAGAGTTCTTAGAAAAGAGAATTAATTCTTACATAAGTAGAGTTAACATCTCTAAATAGTACACTTCTGATTCTTACACGAAATAATTCTGATACCGACTAAATTATCAATATTGGTACTCATCCTATGCCCGATATCAATATCCGACCTTTATGTATCCGAACGTTAGCTATATGGCAACTTAGGAGTTATGGTTTTCAGTATAGTAATAAAATCAGTTAATGGTTTTTCTTTGTTTCCAAGTATAAGTAAAGCTTGTTCAGGTCCTGTCCCTTTCTGACCTCCACGCAAATCCTTGAAAGTGTATTGATCAAGTACATTCAATCCCTTCTTCTCTAAATTTGAAGTATGAACCTTAATGTCCTTTGCTGGAACCATCAAAAAACCTAAAGTGTCAACTGTTTTATTTAAATATGAGTTACTACGATTCGAGCTAGCATTATCACTCGCTACTACGGTTATTGTACCTTTCATTTTGAAATTCGGATCGTCTTTGCTCACGTTAGATTCTGAATAAGAGAATTTTCCAACTTCGTTCAATATAAAGGGTTTACTTACATCATTAAACGCAAATGTTCCACTGTCAAATACAGTATTTGAATTCTCGTCTACTAAGGTAATTTTATGTTTATGACCTACGTCGCCATTTAACCATAAAACAGATGTACCATTATTAACAACAATATTTTCAGGAACATAGGGCTGATTAATGATCCTCTGCTCCTTAGGTAAATCAGGAGATTCATGGCCTTCGTTTGGTATCAAAATTAGAATATTACTTGTATCGTTTCCAACATGAAGCATCATTTCTTTATGGATCTGAGAGGCGCCCACGTCAAATCTTCCCTGCTGAGTAATTCCAAAAACTACGTCTATACTAACGAAAAACAAACTTATACTTATTGAGCCAAGTCCAATAACCAGCATTATAGTCGAGTCATTTTTCATGTAATTCACTTCCTATAAGAATAGCTTTTGAAATTTAATAAGGAATATGATACAAGTCTATAAGCGTTGTTTGTCAGAAAAGATTAAAGGTTTCCCACTTAGTTAGTGGCTAGTTCTCAATAAATTAAATAATAGAATCGATTAATAGTCAGCTAGCCTGCTATGGCATTACTGTTAATGAGGTGAAATGGATTATTACAAGATAAATCAAACTCAAGTAAGGACAGGATCTTAAGTTTTATTCAAAAAAATCCTGGATGCTATCTTCGGCAGATAAGAAATGAATTGGCTTTATCGATGGGGTCGGTTCAATATCACGCCTATCAGCTTCAAAAAAGCGGAAAGATAACCTCTACTAGGCAAGGTTTGTACAAACTTCATTTTCAGTCAGGAGTTTTTCAAGAACACGAGATGAAAATCTTCCAAGTATTAAATCAAGAAACGCCAAGAGAAATCCTTATGTTTATTATTGAACAAAAAAATCCTACACAGACAGATATTGTTAATAGGTTAGGAATATCTGCGCCATCCATCAACTGGCATGTTAGGCGATTAATTGATTTAGATATAATAGATGAAGTTAAAGAGGGAAAGTACAAAAGGTACAGCATACGTGACAATGTTATTGATTCTAAATACATAGCGGAATTGTTAAAGACTCATCATCCAAACCTTTGGAATAAATGGAGCAATAGACTGGTTGAAACGTTCCTGTCGTTATCAGATGAAGAAAAATAGTTGTTGTGAATACTTTGGAATTTTTAATTCTTCAAATTCCCATTATAGAACTTACGGAAAGTATCCTATATATAATAGGTACTATCCTTGCTGCTATCTTAATTGCTTTGTCTATCTCTGCTTATAGGAACACACAGTTAAAAAAACTACAATATGCCATTATAGCATTTTTGCTATTTGGTATTTTTTTATTTTATGAATTCTTGGAGAATGCTATACCCTTCGATAATCCCTTTGGAGAGATTATAATACCGTCTATGGGTGTTTCTATTCTAGTACTTTTCTTTTTAGCGATAGTTAATAAAAAATAGTTGTATTCGGTTTTGAATATATAGACCATTATTGGTTGAAGGAAAAATGCAAATTAGGTGGTTAACTTCCAATGTACATCTTGATAACATTCGGAACACATATCTAAATTATTTGTGTGAATACAAGCATATAATGTCCTCGTATAGTTATTACATCGAGTACACTTTTTCATTAATCCGACAAATATACCATGTGGAATTTGAACAATTAGTCAAATATTCTTTATGTAATTAGATCGCGAACTAATTATCAATTCTCTGTAGGAGTTTATTATCCTATTTTTT
>JAATVM010000034.1 GCA_014523495.1 Nitrososphaerales archaeon TH1920 | reverse complement strand
CAGAATCTGGAACATCATCCCAGCTCTTACTTTGCTTTTCAGAAGCCTTTGCATAATAGTAAATATTCTGAAAATCAATATGGGATAGATCGCCACCCCAATTTGGCATGGGTTTGCTAAGAAAAACATCAAAAGATCGTAGTCTAAATTCACGCATCCATTCAGGTTCATCTTTAAGTTTGCTAATTTCCTCGACTGTTCCCCTTGAAAGTCCCTTCTTACTTAAATAAACGTACAGCTCAGTTGAATCTTTAAAGTCATATTTACTATAGTCCATATTCAGATCTGAAGTCATTACAAAATATAACGACGTTATTATATTTATACTATATGATATTGTTTAAAGATGTAAAGAATCAATCGACTAAAATAATGATGGTTTTATTGGAAAAAACTATGGAATGATTAAAATAAAGACATGAGTATCAAATCCATAGTTCACATCGGGTGCATTTAGTTGATAGTGGATCTTAATGTTAGCCAAAAAAGAGCACTGGTAATAGGCGGAGGTACTGAAGGCTTACGTAAAGTACATGGATTGTTAGATCAAGAATGCGATATAAGCGTAATAACTAGCAGATTAAATAAGGATCTCAAAAAAATGAGGAAGGATGGAAAATTAACGATAATAAAAAAGAGAATAAAGGACGTTTCAATTCTTGATGAATTCAGTAATACTTTTTTAATTTTAGCTGCAACTGATGATAAAGAACTGAATAGAAAATTGGTAGAAAAAGGCAGATCTATGGGTGCATTTGTATATGCATCTGATGATCCAACTATAAGCGATTTCTCATATACGTCCTTGGTAAATATTGAAGGTTTAATACAAGTAGCTATTTCAACTTCTGGAAAAAGTCCAATAATGGCTAGAAAAATAAGAATGAAAATAGAAAGAATGTTGCATAGGATTATCAATGATTCAGATATTGGCAACATTATTTTACAGGAATATGCACGTAAGAAGGCAAGACAAGAAATAGATACTGTGAAAGAGAGAAAGGATTTTCTATATTCATTAATAAAAGATAAAAATATCCAATATTTGTTAAGATCAAATAAGCTCGACGAGGCAAAAATGACTGCATTACACATATTAAAAAATTGGGTAAAAATGAGTAAAACATGAATTCAGTAATTACAGATGAACTAAAATTATTGAATGTGAGAATAACTCACAAGAAAGCTCCAATTCATGTTCTCGAAAAATTTACTTTCAAGGATATTGGTAAAGCGTATCGGGTATTTTTAACAAGTGGTGACATAAGAGAATGTGTAATCCTACAAACGTGCAATAGAGTAGAAGTCTTTCTTGCATTAGATAAGATTGATGTCGAAAAGATCTTTGATATTTGGAGAGACATTACTGAAATGAAAGAATTGCCATTTGAACTAGCTGAAATTGATCAAGATAAAGCGGCAATTAATCATCTACTTAGATTGACATCCGGACTTGAATCTTTAGTGGTTGGGGAGGATCAGATTTTGGGTCAAGTTAAAAGGGCTTTTGAATATTCCCGCCAGAATTGTTATGTCGATTCATTTGTTCCTATAATTTTTGAACATGCAATAAAGGTTGGAAGCAGAATTAGAACTAATACGGGTTTGAATAAAGGGAGTACATCAATAGGCTCAATGGCCGTTAATTTGGCTGAAGAATATTTTGATGATTTTCAAAATAAAAAAGTACTCCTAATTGGTACGGGTGAGGGAGCAACACTCGTTGCAAAATCACTTAAGAAAAGACAAGTTAATTTTGATGTTGCAAGTAGGACTTATGAACGGGCAAAATCATTTTGCAGTACCGTTGGTGGAACTCCAGTAAAGTTTGAGGATGCTGTTTTTAATTTTGATAAGACAGATATCATTTTTGTCTCAACAACTGCGCCCTATTATCTCATTACCTATGACAGAATTTCCAACTGCATGAAAAAAAATGAGGGAATGATGATATTTGATCTTTCTAATCCTAGAACTGTAGACGACAAGGTTGCGACAATTTCAGGAATAAAACTAGTCAATATAGATCAAATTGCAGAAATAGTGGACAGAAATTTGAAGCGCAGGCATGAAGAGATCAGATTAGCAGAAAAAATGATTCAGAGTGGAATGCAATCCATGGATTTACTGTTCAGAAAAATCAAGGCAGAACCATTTGTGGTATCTATATTCAAAATAGTAGATGAAGTAAGAAATAGAGAATTATCAAAGGCAGCTAGGATGCTTGGTATTAGGAAAGGAATGAAAGAATTTGAAATAATGGAGCAGTTGTCTTATGCAATAGTTGAAGGTATATTATCCACACCTATGAATAATTTCAGAAAAGAAATTGGAAGTACTGAAAAAAATGAAGATGTATTGAACATAGTATCAAGGATTTTTAATTATGAACCAAAATGAAGTTGAGTTCAATGGATTCCCAAGGGTAAGATTAAGAAGATTAAGACGAACAACTGCCATAAGGGACTTGTTGCAAGAAACAAGATTATCAGTCAAAGATCTTGTGTGTCCTATTTTTATTCAAGAAGGAATTGATGAGCCTAAGGAGATCGAGCTTATGCCAGGAATCTTCAGGATACCATTAAAAAATCTAGTAAAAAACATTCAAGAGTTATATGATTTGGGTGTCAAAACATTTTTAATTTTTGGAATTCCAAAATCTAAGAACGACAAAGCAACTAGTGCATATCGTATTGACGGTATTGTTCAAAAATCTGTTAAAACATTAAGACAAAATTTTGGCGAAAAAATTGTAACGGTAACTGACGTATGCTTGTGTCAATATACTTCACATGGTCACTGTGGAATTATAAAAAACAATGTTGCTAACAATGATGAAAGTTTGAAAGTATTGGCGAAGATTGCGACGAGTCATGCTGAAGCTGGAACAGATTTTGTGGCTCCTTCGGCAATGATGGATGGACAGGTCAAAAAGATCAGGAAAGCATTGGACAATAATAATTTCAATAATGTGGGGATAATTGGATATTCGGCTAAATTATCGTCAAATCTCTATACACCCTTCAGAGATGCATCTCACTCAACCCCTGAATTTGGTGATAGAAAATCGTACCAAATGCCATTTCATAACACGAATGAAGCGTTACATGAGATAATGATGGATGTTAAAGAAGGAGCCGATATTATAATGATAAAACCAGCACTACCTTATCTGGATTTAATTTACAAGACAAGACAAGCTACGTTACTACCCGTGTGTGCCTACAGTGTGTCTGGTGAATACTCTATTGTGAAGGCCGCTGCTCTTGAAGGGTGGGTCAATGAAGATGAAGTAGTCATGGAGTTCACAACGTGTATAAAAAGGGCAGGGGCTGACATTATAATATCATACCATGCAAGGAAAATAGCGGAGATACTAAACAACCCCTAAAGATACAATTATAACAGTTGCAAAATGATGATATCAGTGTTTGTCCTCTTCTCTATTTGATAGAGCAAAAGAAATAATTCCTAGTGGTGTCAATAGTCCGGTTCGTTTCTATGAACCGTATCCTTTTTTCGCATTGTATGGAAAAGGTTCAAAAATTATTACAATAGAACACGATACGTTAATTGATTATTGCCTTGGATATGGTGCCGTCATATTAGGCCATGCATATCTTGATGTCATAAGTGCTGTAAAAGCACAGTTAGACAAAGGCAACATTTTTTGTGTTCCTACTGAAAGCGAACTCAAGTTGGCTGAGTTACTTATTGAAATGATCCCTAATATGGAAATGGTAAGACTAATGAACACAGGATCAGAAGCAACCATGCATTCTATAAGATTAGCAAGGGCATTTACTAAGAAAAAAAAAATTGTTAAAGTTGATGGATGTTATCACGGTGCATACGATTATGTTTTGGTTAATCCAGGATCAAGTGCTTCATCCTCTTCTTATGACGGTAATTTGGAAGAATCAATGAAACAAACTTTGTTATTGCCATACAATGACATTGCGTCGGTGGAGGAGTTAGTAAAACGCGATAATGATATTGCATGCATAATAATAGAACCGGTTTTAGCGAATATGGGACTTGTAATTCCCGAGGAGGATTACCTAAATAAATTAAGAAGAATTAGTGAAAGAGAAGAAATTTTACTAATTTTTGATGAAGTTGTTACTGGCTTCAGGCTCTCGTTAGGTGGTGCATCAGAATATTTTGGTGTTGTTCCAGACTTAATGACACTTGCAAAATCAATTGCCAATGGGTTTCCTTTATCAGCCATAGTCGGGAAGAAGAAAATTATGGAATTGTTTTCACCTAAGGGATCAGTATTTCAAGGAAGTACATATGCAGGTAATCCAATTTCGGTTACTGCAGGAGTTGCGACAATTGAAAAATTAAGGGATGTCAAGAGTGAATTATATCCAAAACTTTCAAGAATTTCTGACACATTGACAGGCGGAATTATAGATCACATGAAGGATCTAAAATTTAAGTCCAGTATTAACAAAATCTCGTCAATGTTCCAACTTTATTTTACGGACGAACAAATAAAGAATGCATCTGCCGTTAAAAAGTCAAATCAAATACTATATAAAAAATTATTTAATGAACTATTAAAATCTGGGATATTCATACCCCCTTCCCAATATGAAACTTGTTTCATATCTTATTCGCATGATGATGAAGACATAGATAAGACTATTGAGGCTTTTGCAATAGCATTCAGAAAAGTGAAGGATATTGAAAACTAGTTACACGGTGGCTACTCGTGGAAGCAAGCTAGCGTTAATACAAACTGAAATTTTGGCGCAAAAATTGCGTAAATTAGATCCGTCTCTGAAATGTGATATCATTAAAATAAAATCTAGTGGAGATATCAATAAAAACAAATTACTTTTTTCAGTCAACGAAAAAGGAGTTTTTGAAAAGGAAGTCGACAGAGCAGTGTTAGAAGGGGAGGCAGATTTTGCAGTTCATAGTATTAAAGACATACCAACTGAGCTTGATGAGGAATTAGTTATTGCATCAATATTAAGACGGGAAAAACCTAACGATGTATTGATCGGAAAATCAAATCAAAGACTTGAAGAATTAGAGCCAAATTCTCATGTTGGCACAAGCAGCTTAAGAAGAGCTGTTCAAATAAAAAGAAAGAATCCAAACGTAACAGTGATTCCAATAAGAGGTAACGTTGAAAACCGTATAAAAAAATGTATCAATGGATCCTTCGACGCCCTTGTTCTGGCAGAAGCTGGAATAAGAAGGCTTGATATGATTAACCTAATAGTTCAAAGATTTGATTGTCTTGATTTTCTTCCTGCACCAGGACAAGGAGCAATAGGGATTGTATGCAGAAGGGACAACGGGAAAATACTGAACATGTTACTAAAGATTGAGGATAAAGCAACAAGATATGCCATCGATGCTGAAAGGTCATTAATACATTACTTGAATGCGGGTTGCAGATTTCCTGTTGGTGCAATAGCATTACCTAATTTAAGAACAAACAGAATTATATTGCATGCGTCTGTTTTCTCTGCAGATGGTTCCCGATCAATAAATCTAGAAACATCTGATCTAATAACAAATACATCCCAAGTTGGGAGAGATCTTGCAAACGATTTACTGTCAAGTGGAGCAGCAGATTTTGCGAATGAATGGAGAACTGCACTGGAAAAATGGAACAGTCAAAAGTGAATCCAAAGGGTAAAGTGTATATTTGTGGCGCTGGACCAGGAGACGCAGATTTGTTAACCATAAAGGCTTCCAAACTATTATCAAAATGCGATATTATCCTTTACGACAGATTAGTAAATAGAAGAATGCTTAGAATGGCGTCTCAAGATTCAAAAAAAATATACGTTGGTAGAGAATCCGGAGATCCAACAATTAATCAAAAGATTACAAATGAACTGATGTTAAAGTACGCTGATGATGGTAAGAAAGTATTGAGATTAAAAGGAGGTGATCCATTTATTTTTGGACGCGGCGGTGAAGAGGCTGAATATTTATCATCTAAAAATATAAAATATGAAATCGTGCCTGGGATATCTTCATTAAATGGAGCCGCAGTATATGCAGGTATCCCATTAACACACAGAGACCACTCATCTTCTGTAGTCATATTAACAGGACATGAGTCAATTGATAAAAAAAAATCGTCTATAAAATGGGATTCAGTAAGTAAGGCCGCAGATACAATTGTGATTTTCATGGGCTTGGAACAACTTCGATTCATTACTAGAAAGTTGATTAGCTCAGGGTTGACGGAAAATACCAAAATTGCAGTTATTGAAAATGCCACCTCTAAGAGACAAAGAGTAATAATGGGAAATTTGGGTAATATTGAAAAAAAAGTTAAACAAAAAAAAGTTCAATCTCCCTCCATAATCATTATAGGAAAAGTGGTTGGTATTCAAAACAAGATAGAATGTTTCCCTCCAAAAGGCTAGTTGTCTAAAAATATAT
>JAATVM010000033.1 GCA_014523495.1 Nitrososphaerales archaeon TH1920 | reverse complement strand
TCAAATTCACATGTAATAACATCGTCAAAATGTGTGTTTCTCGTCACTATTTGAACTAACGTTAATTGGTAAAAATCAAAGGGATGCGAAATGACTTTCTATTTTATCAAATAAAAAAAATCGCATATTTCATATCTTATTGATTTTATTATATAGCAAAGTACCAAACAGTAATGCAGCAGACAAACCAAATCCAAGATAAGACAAATTCCTTTCATAAGGAAAGATTAAAGTAGATCCAATAAAAATGGAAGATGATATAATACTTATAGGTAAGACGTTTGAATTTTTCTTACGTGCATCAGCTGTTTTTTGATCGGTCAAATACTGCTTTATCATGGGTGCAAGTTCGCCTGAAACTTCTATACCCTTTGCAAATCTGCTTACGTATCTCTTAAATTCTTCGACATATGCGTCCTTGATTAATCCTTCTTCCTCTAGCAGATTTACCAAAACACGAACAAATTGAAATCTTACTTTATGATAATGATAAATACCTTCAAGAATTGATGCCATTCGCATGTACAATGCCAGATTTTTAGGCAACCGGAAAGGAAATCTGCTCAATGTTTTATTTGCCAAATCTTGAAGGGCCTTTACTTCCATCCTATCTACCTTTTTACCGTGCAATGATTGAATACTTAGTTCAAGACCCTTTTCTACCAATCTTCTGTCAACAGAAGCCTCAAGTGTTCCTAGTTCTATTAACACATCAGTAGTTCTTACCGGATCTTTATCTACAAGACCAAGATATAGTCTGACCAATCTTCTTCTTGTTTCATCGTCAAGTCTTCCAACCATTCCAAAATCATAGAGTATTATTGTACCATTGTTAGTTACTGATATATTACCTGGATGTGGATCAGCATGGAATATACTGTGACGTAGTAACATCTTAAAAAATAGCCTATGTATTCGATACACTAGTTTTGCCCTATCAATGTTGTGTTGATCTAGTGTTCTGATGTCTGTTACTTTTATTCCAGGTAAGTATTCTAATGTAATTACATGGCGAGAAGTTCTATCAAGATAAACTTTTGGGATAATGACTGATGTATCTTCTTTCAGATTATTTTTAATGTCAATTAAATTTCTTGCTTCAATTCTGTAATCCATTTCTTCATGTACTGTTTCGATAAATTGAGAGAGCATCCCTTCTGCTGAAAATCTCAGATTTTCATCAATAAAACGGGTGGCAATTGGTAACAGTTTTTTTAAAATATAAATGTTCTGTCCTATTGTTTCTTCAATATTTGGCCTGCTTATTTTTACTACCACCTCTCTATCTTTGTGTTTGGCACGATATACTTGACCTAAACTTGCACCAGATAGTGCCGAAGTGTCAAAATATTCAAAAATATCATCAAGCATACCAAGCTCTTTTTCAAGAATCGGTCTGACATTTGAAAATGGTGCCGGTAAAACGTCATCTTGAAGTTTCTCTAGTACATCCAAATATGGCTGGGGTAAAAGATCTGCTCTTGAAGATAACCATTGACCAAGCTTTATGTAAGCCGGTCCAAGGGTGATGAAAGTCTTTAATGCCCTTTCTGCATGTTTTCTGAACTTTTTCTCATTTACATTCTTGCCTTCTTTTTTAACCCATTCCCTTCTATCCTTTCTAAGAAATATAATGACTGGGATTAGTTTCAGTATTGTTTTGATTATGAACCAGATAGAGGGTTTCTTAAAATCAAAAGTAGGTTCTTTTTTTTCAGTTTCTATGGCAGATTCCAATATTTCTTTACTATCTTCTATCAAAACTATTTTCTCACTTGATTAAGAGTAATAAAGAAAACATCAGATTTATGAGATTGGGAAAATACTGGGATTATTAGAGAAATTAAGTTAACAATCAATCTATTTCATTTTTCCGTACTAATCAGATAATCAGAGATAGCAGATAGAATCATAATACCAGGAAAATATTTTGTCGCATCAACCAATATATGTCCAAAAGGATCGTTGCGAGGGTCTATTTTGTCATAATGAATACTGTAATGACTATCATATTCTCGTATGTGCAAGTTTCCATGTCTGTACTGTTTTTTTGATCCCTTTTTTTCTCCAAGTGTGGTTGGCTCATAATCCATTACAGGCCTAACTGCTTTGGGTACAAGAATATTTCCCTCATTATCAACAAAACACATAGCATGCTAACGATACCTTGTGATATAAAAATTACCTTCGACCTTTCAAACATGGGTCAATCGAGCACTATTCAAAAAATAAATTTGAATGCAATACTTGACTTATTGAAGGGTGCATAATAAGACTTTTATAGAATATTATCTATTTTTTCGCTATGAGTGATACAAAAGGAAAGGTTCCGAATATAGTTGCGATTGATGTTATAAAGAAGAATGGAATTGACGTAGAAAAATTAAAGGAGTTAATAACTAAGGGTGTGGGTGCTGAATTTACCACATATTACTATTATACAATATTAAGGATGCACTGTACCGGACTTGATGGTGAAGGGATAAAGGAAATAGTGGAGGAAGCAAGGATTGAAGACAGGAATCATTTTGAGGCAATGGTGCCACGATTGTATGAACTTGGTGGCTCTTTGCCAAGAGATATTAGAAAATTTGCAGATCAGGCGGGTTGTCCTGATGCGTATCTTCCTGATAATTGGGAAAATCTTACATCTATAATTGAGGTGTTGCTTGGTGCAGAACAATGTGCAATACGTTCTTGGGGCGAAGTATGCGATATGACTGCTGGCAAGGATCCACGTACTTATGATATTGCCCAAAGTATTATGCAAGAAGAAGTAGAACATGAAGCATGGTTTATCGAGTTGCTTTCAAAGAGACCTTCTGGACACTTTAGAAGAAGCTTCGTTGGGCAATCGCCTCATGTTGGACGACAAGGTGGACTCATTCACACATAGAACTCGCCTTTTTTCCTTTTTTTGTTCTTCAAAGAATCTAATTAATTTCAAGTGATTTGCCTTTATGGTTTTCTTGGAATCATTCTCTTAAGATGCCAAGCTGATTTGATATATGCTGCCCAACCCTATTGAGACGATATATAAATTGCCGTCGGGCCCAACTTCTATGTCCGTAATGCCACCAAATCCCTCACCAAACACAATACTATTTACTCCTGCTGATGATGGTGTTTCTATTACTCTAGATGATAGCTCTTTTGGAAGAATTAGATCTTTCCTATCTTGTGTGAGATCAAAATGATAAATTCTTCCATTGTGTACATCTCCCACAAACATATCGTTTTCGTATGTAGCGCCAAGTTTAGTTGAATTCAAAAATTTTACGGCTGTTGGACCAGCTGTGTTTACCCAAACTAATTCAGGATCACTATAGTGTCCATTTCCATCAAAGCCTTCCAAATCAGATTCAGTAAAGGAATCTTCCAATGATGCCAAACCCGAAACTTGTTGCCATCCGCTATTAAAGCCAGGCAGAACCAAGTTTATTTCATCTCCATTTCCAGGTCCATTTTCCGTATCCCACAGATTACCCGATACAGGATCGAAGTCCATGCCAAAACCATTCCTAATCCCATATGCATAGTATAAACGCAATGGAATGGAATCTCCAAGAATGCCATCTGTGGGTTGACCGTCTTGTGTAATCCTCAAAATACCTCCTCTTCCATCTGGATCAACTCCATCCTTATAATTCTGAGTCTTAGTCTCAGTAGTTTCCCCTTTAAATGAACCATCTACGTCACCAATCACTACATAAATGTTATTATCGGGCCCAATAATTATGTCACCTCCGTTATGTCGCGGTCCGGGAGTCGCAGGTAGGTCCATCAAAAGTAATGGATTAATTAGTGCGTCGCCCGATAATTCATATCTATAGACTCTATTTCCAACTGGTTGTTTTCCTGATTTATCCTCACCGTCTTTTCCATCAATTTCAGTATAGTAAATAAATACATTTGTGGTCGAACCATCTTTTGACACGGCTATTCCACACATACATCTTTCAATAGAGTTTGCAACATTAACATCAAGAACAGGTTTGGGAAGTACCTTACCATTCACTATTCTTTTAACCAAACCGGTATCTTTTTCGAGTACCAAAATATCATTTGGTCCCACAAAAGCCATAGTAGTTGGAGTGTTTAATCCCTCCGCAATTGTCTGAATTTTCAGCTTTGGATCAAAAATTTTAGGTTTTCCTTCTTCCACAAATTCGGTTTCTGCAAATTCCTCCTGGGCTTTTACAAATAGATGAGGTATTATGGAAGTAAGTATCAAAAATGAAATCAGCGAAGATGTTATAACGACACTAACCAATTCTTCCAACAATCATTCACGCCGGATTTAATATACATATCGAAGAATGACATGTGAGAAAATTATCAAAAGTTACTAGCTATCAGAGTTTTTCTTGATACATGAAAAGATAATACCCGTTGGATAAGTTGGGTAATCAAGAATAACAAATATAGATAATCTCATAAATATTATTTTTATCGCAGTATCAAAACTTAAATTCTATAAAGTTGTCCTATCTCAATTAACATGAGAGGGTGAGAAAAATACATTCTAGTAAGAATGTTTTTCAGTCTTGTGTTCTTTAAGATCAGGATACTTTGAAAAAGTACATTTACATTTTTCACATTCCCACTGATGTTCCTTAGCCTTGGTGAAATTTTCATACTTCACATTTTCCTTTACGTACATCATGGTCTTATAGTCGTACTTAGCAGGATTGTAATTTAATTTGTACTTTATTGAATTTATTCGCACTTCTATGATAGAGATAAGACATGTACTTTATATTTCAATATGTTACTCGATATAGGATTTTAGTATAAAAATAAATTATAACTTTTGACTTATTCAATTTATCAGTACATTATTGAAAAGACTTATAGGAAAATACCTAGTGTATATGACATATTTTCTATGTCAAAAGAAAATAATTCCGTCACCAGATTCAAGGACAGAGAACATGCAGCAGGTCTTCTCATGTCTAAACTTAAGAATGAGCTTAAGGATGAACCGCCCAAAGAAATAGCAGTTTTTGGAGTTCCACGTGGCGGGGTAATATTGGCCTACACGATTTATAAGAATAGAGGTGCAAATTATTTTGATATTGTAATACCTCGTAAACTGGGAGCCCCAAACAACAAAGAACTTGGCATAGGAGCAATAATGGACAAGGAAACAGTTTATCTGAATGAATATGTTGTAACAGCTTTGAAAGTCCCTCAAGATTATATAGAAACTGAAAAAATATCCCAAGTTCGCGAAATTGAACGTAGAACTTTGCTTTATAGACCCAGTCAAGCAGAATACGATATTAAGAATAAAACAATAATTCTTGTTGATGATGGTGCCGCCACTGGAGCTACGCTTGTGGTTTCTGCAAGATGGATAAAGAAAAGGAAACCAAGAAAGTTAATTATTGCTATACCAGTGGCTCCAAACGAGACTGTAGAACTTTTGAAAAACGAAGCAGATCAAGTTATCACCATACTGATACCACGAACCAGTAATTTTACCTCGGTTGCTCAATTTTATGATAATTTTGAAGAAATAACCGATGATAAAGTAGTAAAAATTATGAATGAAATAAATCAAAAATAAATAGTTGCTATACACTGTTACAATCTGATTCTTTACTTAAAAATTTAACATTTAATGTAACTCTAACATTACATCTTATCTTAAAGGAATAGAAGGTAATACCGCGGTAAGTTGTGATAGGTTTGGTACTGAGTTTGTAGCAAATTCCAAGATTGGTGCATGCCATATACCAAAACCGACCATGAATATCATAGCAAATATGAGTACTGCAGATATTGCTCTTGGTTCTTTAACTTTCGATGTATCAGGTGAATCTTCCATGTACATTTTTCTCATTATCCATGCATAATAACCAAGAGAAAGAGCACTATTCAAAACTCCAGCAATAGCCAAGTATGGTCCCCACCAAACTTCTGATCCAGAATTGATTGCAGAACCGAATATTACCAGCTTGCTCCAGAATCCATTGAGGGGCGGGACTCCTGCCAATGCTAGCATTGATATTGACAGTGCTATGGCCGTTAGTGGCATCCTTTTTGCAAGACCTCTGTACTTTTCAATACTATAACTGCTAAGTGTGATTGCTACCGCAGCAGCCGCAATGAACGCAGCAGATTTCATAACAGC
>JAATVM010000032.1 GCA_014523495.1 Nitrososphaerales archaeon TH1920 | reverse complement strand
TGTTTGCCTCGGTGATGCTTCTGATTCCTATATTCACATTAATTATTCTTCTGATTTTGCATCGAATAAGTAGGCAACAATCATAATGAGATAATGTGTGGCTGACTGTTCGACCGCACTTTTTAATGAATCAAGCAAACGGTTTTGTTCTTTGCTAGTAAATGTGTTCACTTGAATTGTTTACGTAGTTGCAATACAGTGTCTAACTTTTTTAAGTTCATTGGAATAGAAGCAATCAACTCCGGAGGATGCATGTCCGTATCGGTGATAAAAGTAGGTTTTTGAGTTATGGATACAGTGCGGAGCTTTAAGTTTTGATTGTTAGAAAAGTTTACTGTTTAATAGCATCAGCACTTTATAACTTAATTTTAGATGGAATCTTTAGACCTATTTGAAATTTCTACCTTACAGTTCTAATAAATCAATGATGGATTGTTTTCATGTAGCCCTAGCCCAATATTTATCATCCAAATTCCTTCCACCTTCTAATGTTCTCCTCGCTGCACAAAAGAATATACTATCATCACCGGCCCAATTTCCTGCAAGAAAAATTCTGCCAGTCTTAAAGTTGGTGATTTTCGTGCGTACACTGGGTTCTATATCATACTCTAATCCTAATCTTTTGATAACTTGATCAACCATTGATTGAGAATCAAGATGCATGATTGCTTTGTTACTGCACTCAGAAAGAACTAAATCATCAAGTTTGTCAGCTCTTTGACTGACTAAAATTAGAAAGAGTCCGAATTTTCTCCCTTCGGCGGCGATAGTACGAAATTGTTCTCTAACTAAGGTCTCATGTCGAGACCGTGGATTTGAGGGGATAAAGTTATGTGCTTCATCCAGTATTATGAAGGTGGGTACTCTTTTATCTTCACTACGAGGACTTTTCATTGCATCCTCCCATTTCTGCGTAGCATTTTCCCATTCTTCGGTTAAGATTGTATTAAGAACCAATGCTCTTAATTCATTATTATTTATAGAAGGCAAATCTATTACTTCTAAACGTCTTTTATGATTGGACGAATATGGTCTTTTAGCAAGAATGCCAAGTGATTGATACTGTTCAATTAATCCAAAATAAGAGTTTACCGTGTCCCAACTGTAGGACTCGAATACGAATTTGGCTTTTTCCATAGATTCAGAACTTGTGTTGATTATTTTTGTTAATGTTTTTGTTATATCACCTAAACCTGATAACCCTGACGACAGAAGGGAATCCAATAATTTAGGATGAGTTGAGGCTGTTTCAGATTTATCATTAGGAGTTGTTCTTAATTTCTGTATCATTTTCACTCTATTTTCGCTGGGAATGTCTTGTAATGATTTGAAAATATTTTTGACTTTACTAATAATATCTTCGCCATTAGTATCATCAGACATTTGTGCAAATTGATTGAATAACACCTTTGCCCAGTTATGACAGTGAAACATTTCAGTCGTTGTTCTAGGATCGTTTTGTTGTATCAGAAATTCAAGTGATACTGATGGCCACCAAATTTTTAGCTCTTGATCCCCAGATTCTTTTGGCACTCTATTTGTCTTAATACAAAAATCCTGAACTGAATGTCTCCATGTTTTCGCAAAATCCTCTTTACTCTCTAGGGTGAGTTTTCCAATACCTGTCTTTATATCATACTTTTCTGATAGCGGTTGATTATTATTCCATAAATCATCATCAATTTCAGATATTTTTCTGAAATCTCCATTAGGATCTAAAATAATGCATCTTGATTTTGACTTGATAATTATTTCCTCAATAAGTCTTCCAAGGAAGTATGACTTTCCTGAACCCGACTGTGCTATTATTACTGTATGTTTATCCATTTTTTTTGTTGGAATACGTACCATGTCCGAATAGTCAGGATTTCGATTTTTACTTTCGACCCAATATTTAGGATGAAGATGCTCATCTACAAGCCAACCTAAGTCAAGAAAAGTATCTTCATTCTGTTGTGACAATATGACGACTATTGTACACCAAGGTTCGTATTATAATTTGCAAGATACGAACAGTTCTGAGCGGGAGGGAGTCAGTGTATTTTACAGACCCCGCAGGTTGGGTGTTTCACACCTATTCAGCTTATGCGCATGGCATTGATATGTTGAATGTGGCATATCACTACATGGACCTAGTTCCCAAGGGAAGAGACGAGGCAGGTCATGAATTTGCTCAGCTTTGGGTACGCCGCCACGATGAGTACGGCAAATAGTTGGGATGAACATTATATCTGGTACCCAATAATCTTAAATATATCTCGGATAAGGAACTATATGCCTCAAAGAATAAAAATTTCTATACCGCCTAAATACAAGTCGTCTGGACGGAACATGGAAATTGAGGTTGAAGTCGATCACGTTGCAAATCTCGATACTGTGATTGATAGGGCCTTAGAAACGATGAAGGAATTAGAATCTGAAGAAGTACAAGGGCTGGTGCAAGAAAAGTATGAAAGAAGAAAAAGAGAAAGGGCAGGACAAGAGCTAACTTAAAAATTCTCAATTTTTTATTTTTTCTATTCTAATAATATCACAATATTTTCTATATAAAACACTATCAAGCATTTGTTCATCCTAAACATGTTTAATCCGACCATACATTCAAATCCTTGA
>JAATVM010000031.1 GCA_014523495.1 Nitrososphaerales archaeon TH1920 | reverse complement strand
ACCACTAAAACTAGTCTCAACGGAAGTACCACTAAAACCAGTCTCAACCACCGGATCTAATGTTACTGGGACAATGGTGAATCCAATCATGGATGCATTTAATATCCTCTTTGGGCAGCAATAGTATTCAAGATAGTAAAGGATCTAAAGTGCACTGATAGAACTATTAAATTAAGAACAATTCCTATCGTAATATGTAAGGTTTCTAAATTTATTTTTAAATAAGCCTGTCCTTTTTAAATACTCTAATTTGCAGAAGATGTAAATAAGAGTAATATTTAGAAAGTGCCACTAATTGTCACTAAAATGGACATTTGATTATCGAATTAGAAAGTGTTACTTTATGACACTGAAATGCTTAATTCTATTTTTTACCCGACTTAGTAAAGTGGCAGTAATAGGCAGTAAAATGGTATCTTTTCACTAGTTCCAATTGTTATATTGTGGCATTATGTGCCATAAATACAAGTGTTAAATTTGAAAAAGTGATAGTTAGTGATAGTAAATAGATAAGTAAGCAAAATTATTATAAAGTTTAAAGTCGTAGATGAATTTAATGAATATACCAGCATTAATTGTACTAGGGACCATTGCCCTTTCATTGGTTGTTTCATATCCAATGATGAGCTTAGCTCAGGAACAACTATCCACAGCACAACAATCTCAAGAACAGTTTGATGTACCACTGAATTTCTCCCTAAAAGTTAAAGGCGAAGGCGACGACAAGAATGCTTCATCAACAGAAGGGGGTAAGGACATTACTGTGACCTTGAGTGTACAAAATGGTCAGGGTGGAAGCCCCGAGCAGGTACCTCTAACGGCAAAAGTATCCAATGATACCAAAACACAGGATGTAGAATTTTGTGTCTCCTTGAGCGAAGAAAAGGAAATGTGTCAGTCATTAGAAGAAATAGTGAAAGCGCAAGGGGAAAATCAAACATCCGATGAATCTTCTAACGAAACAAGCGCTTCTGGCAACTCACCTGACAAAAATAATGACAATGAAGATAACTAGGCTAGCCTAGTTACAAATATTTTTTAGTTATTATATTTTAACAATTAATTATTCTGAATAGTCCAAAGATTTTGAACGCGTAGCTTGTTTTATACGGTGACACTATGAGAGAAATTACTTTTGATACATTTGTTCCATCTTTAACATCTTTTCCTCTATTCTATCAGTTTTGATTTTTTTATTCTCTGGGATGAATCTATCTATCTTCTTTATGTTTAAGACAGCATCATTGATGGAATAGAATGATTTTACAGGCGAAACATAATTCTGAATTGCAGCCCCTGATTTTCCTTCTTTTTTAACGATATGATAAATTCTATTATTTTATCTTCTATTGCTTTTCGATTGTTAAATGATAATTCACATACAAAATTAAAATATTTTAAGACAGAAAGAATAATGCTGTTTTGTTTCTTCACTTCTACACGATTCTAGAAATAGTTTAAGTTCATCCACAACTATTAATAAAAAAAAGAATTATAAAAATATAGTATACCTTATGAAATAAAGGTTTAATTTATAGAAACTATTGAAATCATGTATGGAATTTTTCCAGGGAATACTTTTTTTTGGATAAAATGGAACGATCTCACAAAGCTCTACTCTTTATTGCCAGTGTAATAATAAAATCTTTTCTGATGTCAATAGTTTCAAGTTATGTCTTTTGTGGCAGTATTAATCCAAGTGTCTTATTTTTCCACTGTATTAATAATATTGCATATGTAGCTGGGAGCATAGCAGGGGTTGCAATCATTGGGACTCTTTTTGGATATTACATCATTAAGCTCAAATCATTTGACTCGGTATTTCCGAATCTAATGATGGCGGACTTTATAGTGACTGCAATGTACTTCGGAGCATCCTTCTCTGCTCCTTCAATTATTGCTTCAAAAGTGATGATTTGGTTATTTGGTGTGTGGATATTGGGTATGCTTCTTGCTCCGTTTGACAAGGAGAGAACTATCTTAAAAAAGATAACTGAATATGGAGCTCTGGTTGCCTTAGGAACTTTGCTTACTGCACATTTCATTCCATTTTTACAGGAATTTGAATCTTCATATACAATTGGAATGATGGTAAGTAGTGTTCTGAGTTTGTTCGGAGGCGGCAGAGATAGATAAGTTTATGTAAACTATTAGAACATACAAAGCAAATACATCATTTGGAATTTCCATTGGAATTCAGTACTTTAATGCTCATAATACATGAAATAAAAGAATTGAGAACAGGATGAACAAAATGAAATCCAAATTAAAATAATCAAGTCGTTTATTGAATCCTTCATGGTATCTGCTGTATGCTCCTATGCACATACATTCTTGATATCGTAATTTGAGAGCCCCTCCCCATCTGATAGGAGCCTCTTTTATTAAATATTCCAAGATTGTAGGAAGAACTTATGTCTCATCTTACTATATTTAATCATCCAAGTCATTATGGACCAAGATTCCAAAATGCTTATGAATATCTCAATAATGTTAGACTTGAAATTAGAGGGTTAAGGTCAGCAATAGAACTTGAAGTTAACGATATTGTATGTGTTGTGGGAATTTCAGAACTCACAAATATACTTCTAACAAGAATTGGTGTGTGTTGCTTACTTCCTAGAAGGTCTTGTGGCTTTATCCCCAATCGTACATCATCTCCTAATTCAAATGTACTAGTTATAGATGCGGGTAACAGCATAGATGTATATCAGTATGTAGAATTTGGGCGACGGTATGGATTGGACACCAGACAAGTCTTGCAAAGAGTAGTGGTAACAAGAGTTTTTACAATCTATCAGCTTGTGCATTTAATAGTGTATAATTTACCAAAGATGATTCATAAATTCAATGCTAAATTAATATTGATTCCAGATTTGTTTGATATGTTTATTCAAGATCAAATCGATATCAAGGAAGCTAAGTCGCTAATAAAAGAAATTGTAGATGCAATATTGATATTATCACGTAACAATGTCTTATTTATAACTTCAATACTATTAAATAATCTTCTTTCTATTTCAGATTTATATTACAAAACACTACCTCCTTTGTTTAATAAAAGTATAGAAATTATTCAAAGCAAATCCAGTGAGCGATTAACCGTGAAAATAAATGAAAAATTCTGCAAGTATGTTACTAATAATAGAAAATATTTTATATCCAAAAATGACTTACTAATAGTTTCAAAATAAGTAGATGATACCATGGGCAGAACAATTCCATCATTCAGAATCTCAAGTATAATTGAAGAGCGAAAATGGAAACCATTTCGGAATTTGCTTGATAAAACAGACAAGAAGATGTTTGATGATATGTTTTCACTTGCACGTCTATATAATAGTGCATCTTATCAATGTGTTAGACCTATCAGAATACAAGCTATTTTGATGTCCATAATATTTCATCATTACAAAAAATTGTTTCAATTGTCTAAAACTAATATAAAATTTGCAGAAATAGATCTAATTTAAATTAGTGATAGTCATGATCTTATTTCCAGAAGACGACATTCTAATACGAGAGATCGAATCATGGAAAGGTTTTGCTGACATGTTATGTTCGGAGGATAGAAGATTATTTTTACAAATGTTAAATGATTGTCACAGATACAGTAATGCAATAAATGCCAAGGGAGAACCATTCCCATCTGAAGCTTTATTGATGACTCTAGTGTTTATACAACACAAAATGATCAGTTGGTTAATAAAATATCAATATAACAAATTAAAATAATCTAATCTGGATAGCACAAGACACAGACAATGACAACATTCATTGTATTAGAAACGCTACTTGTAGTTGGAATGATTAGTATTACTAGCAGTATTACTAGCAGCAATACTCATGTATTTGCTGAAAAGTATGGCTATGATGACGACCATGATGCTGATGATGAAGACTAGGTGTAATAACTAAATATCCCCAACATAATTTTTTTAATTTTTTTGAAATACCTATCCGATTATAATATTTATATCTAATTATCTCTTTTATCGTAAATCGAAAAGATAACTAGGAATAAATAAAATAGTTGTAAAAATGAATATGGGGTTGTGAATTTAATTGAAATTATTATTGTTTATTTTTTCTATTCAAGATTTAGAACTTCGCACGGTTCGTTAATTAATAATCTACTGTCAAGTGCAATCTCTCGATCAAGCTATAACAATTATCATAATTTTCCAAAGCCATTCTCTTGATGTGATAAAATTATTCCATTCTGAATCTTCATGAACATGTTATAATGATTGTCGTCATATATCTTCCATATCTTTTCATTACCTTGAAAAGGATATATAAATAATCATGACAGATTTGATAAATCGAATATTCTAATATCACTTGAGAATAAATAGGATACGTCAAAAATATTTGTTAATGGTGAGTGTACTTTGGCGTGAATCTTGGTTAAAGCCTCTCTCAATCTATGACATTGAAACAAAAGTTTGCAAATTTTGCAAGAAAACATTAGAAGATCAGGATTTCGTTACATCCTGTGAATTTTGCGATATTGGTGTCATGCACGACCATTGTGCCAATAGTCATATATTGGATAAACATAAGGACGAGGTTGAGAAGAAAATAGAATTACATAAGGACAAACGATTACATGATTATCAATAATTGTCTATGTGCGTAAGCAAATTCTATTTAATTTTTATTCCAATTCTTGCTTCAAAAGATGTCGTAGTCGAATTCTAGTGAGCTAACTAAAATTGTAGGCTCGAAAGATGAGTCGAAATAAGTAGTAAACATATGTTCTTGATAAAGTATCGATCACCAAATTTTTATTTTGAGCGGTTCTTTTGGCTTTACAGGTCATAGAGCATGATATTTAGATTTAATCAATCGACAACTTTTTGGAACTATCACCGAAAAGCTTATTTATAGTAGATATGGCATGTATCAGGATGAACAAATCCGTATATATTTTGGTTGTTTTAGCCACTTTGTTTACAGGAATGCAACTTTTAACTTGGGACACCGCAGACGCTGGAAAGAAGTATCCTAGGATTAGGGCTGACGCAGGTAACGATTTTAAAGTATTGGAAAATCAAGAGGTGAACCTAGATGGTTCTGGTAGCAAAGGTGGTTTTAAAAAATTTGTTGACTATGAGTGGGAATTGGTTAGAGTGAATGGTGTAAAATTACAAAATAATAATGAACCATTTGCTATAAGTAATGATGATAAATCCAAAGCTTCATTCATGGCGCCAGATGTCTCAGGGGAAGTTATATATGAATTCCAATTGAAAGTTCGTGATGAAGTTGATAGAGAAGATGATGACGTTGTCAAGGTGCATGTGATGAACCAACAGGTGCCGGTCGGACCTACCTGAGTTTAAAGTTTAAAGCTACATGTTGACTTCAAGGATCAAGATCACTCAAACCAATACGTAAATAGGGTTCGTAGTGCAGGTAATATCCGTCGATTAGAACTCAATTCATACTATTATCCATAATTCACTAGACATCTAAAGCTGATATGTATCATGAAGGATAATTGCTCTTATTTTTTCCATCAGACTTCATTTCCATGAGTTTTTGAACTCGTTTTTCCACTGGTGGGTGTGTAGAGAATAGGTTAGCAATGGAACTTCCAGAAAGGGCAGGAATAATGAAGAATGCATTCAACTTTTGAACCTGCTCCAATTCTTTT
>JAATVM010000256.1 GCA_014523495.1 Nitrososphaerales archaeon TH1920 | reverse complement strand
TCAGTGAATTCTGAAAGTTTGATTTACTGAATGAGGGTATTGCGGCCTGTACAGGTAACGCAATGGTAGCAGATAACATCAGTATTAAGAATAGTCCAAGTATTGCAACCAAAAGAAATCTGTTATTGGTTTGATATTCCATACTTCATAAGCGGTTTACTATAATTAATAAGAGCATTGGTACAAACGGCTCATAGACGACCACTTAACCACGCACATTATAGTAATCAGAATTACACATTTGTATCACAATGGGCTTTACAAGACGAACTTCGCTACTTATTATTGAACCTATTATTAATGCCTAAACACAGGTAACTGGTGGGTCCGTTGATTATTGTTCATACAATCTACCTTTCACGGAATTTCGTATATTTATGGACCTATTTTTTCATCACTCGCTAGTTTCAACAGTGGTCCAAATGTCTTCCCACCATCACTGCTTACTCTAATAACAGGTTCATTTGTTGTTTGGTTACGTTCCCACCAAGTAACTGCAACTTTACCTTCATCCGCGGATATTTCTACGTCGACTGAATCAGAATTAGGAGTATTGCTGAGATTTATTTTGTCTGTGAACGTTTTACCTGCATCAGATGACAACCTATACATTACCTCATCATTCCCTGTTTTATTGGTCCACCATGCAACATAAACATCATTTTCAAATGTTGCAACAGGTGCTGTTTCAGAACTTGCTGGTGCACCGATTTTAAAGGTTGTTTGCGCATATGTCGGAGTCATTGTAGATTGAACAACGTTGATTGTTGTTCCAAGAGATATCATGACGACAACCCCAAAAATGATTTTTATATCATTCATTAAGATTTGTAAGAGTTTATGGTATAAAAGTAAGACTGTATGACTCGATGAAAAACAAATCGAATAAGTAGTCATTCATACCAAATGCTGATCTCCTATGTGCATATCATTCATGATACTCAAATATGGAATATGCAACAATAATAAATTGCCTAGCAGTTCTTAGTCCAGACTCATTTGACATATCCAGCGCTGATGAGTTTGGTGTCTCCATCTATTACCTGTCCAACTCCAGGTGCGTGCAAATTTTCCTCTGCTGTTGTTGCTGGCTCAAGGTCGCTTGTTTCTTTCATGTGGATTACACCATTGAAACTGCCAAAAGGAACTTTTACTGTTTCGTTCACACCTACTATTTCAGATTTATCCATTGCAACATCGGGAGCAATTTCTTGGTAGTATTTTGAGCCCAATAAAATCATTCCAGGCATTATCACACCAGCTCTAGCATCATTAGAGCCATGAAGCCATGCTCCTTCGTGATCTACTACTTTACCATTTTCATAATTATCAACATCCTCTCCAAAGTAAAATACAGTATTGTTCTCCTTGCATATCGCAAAGTAATCTTTGGTTATTTCAACTAGGTCGCCAGTTTCGCTGTTAACTGTCTTTTCTTCTACTGCTCTTGTAACTATACCATCACCAACAACTTTGGTCTCGTCCAGTACAGTACTGGTCACATTAAGGGGTTCGTCATCTTCTACACCTTCAAACACAAGCTGATAGCCTGGTTGCAGAATGAAATATGGATTGGTACCTGTAGTAGAAAAAGTGCAGTTCTCAAGATTAAATGAATCTGTAAATTTAACATCAGAAGTTCTTGATGTGGCCATTGCATAGTTAATACCCATCGCTGTCTGCTGTTGACTATATGATCCCAGACCAGCAACAATCAACATCGTGTCAGTCAACATGATTAATGCTCCTAGTGCAAAAGCTAATTTTGTTTCCATGGCATAAAAGGAATTACATAATTAAAAAGAAATTTGATACAAACATATCAATGGGTAGCTTGTGATAAGAGGAGAAGCAATTTATCGTTTACATGCTTGTACCATGATATATTACAAATTAGCCACCTAATAACAATGTACCTTTCGATGGAAACTGTTCAATATCATTCATATAAATTACGATTAACAGGAAAGATATCGTCCACTAAGCACAGTTTGGGTAATTATTATTTTCTTCTATTTATACTAATCAAGACGTCTATATTCATTTTCCACGTCAGGTAAATATGTAAAAAAAAGGTGAAATTGCTTACAGCACTTCACAGTGTACGAATACACAGGTATTCTTGGTCGCCGCTAATCTTCTACATCGTTTTTGTCATCTGCTTCGTTAGATGTGATTCCTGTTGTATTCTGTGTTCCAGTCACATTCTCTTGCGAATATGCTGGCCGTATTGTTGTCTCTTGAGCATATGTCATCAAAGTAGTACCAATTGAGAGTGCTGTTCACGCTAATATTGCTAATTTTCGTCCTATTCTTCTTAGCTATTGTCAGAACAAGAATTACTTAACTAATACATCACCAGAAATCTTCATTATTGGAATCATTAAAATCTTGTACTAATCAATAGTAATAACTCCTCTTTATTTCTATTTTTAAAAAATGAGAGCTTCCGTTACTGTATATGGATTTTTTTTATTCTATTTTATAGGCCTAATAGAAAATGAAATTATGCTACCATTATAGAAGATTAATTCGAACCATTGAAAACTGGATATTTCATGATCGTTTCGACAGGGCGCCTGAGAAGTCAGGTCATATAAGTATGACAGTCCTGATCACTAAAGAATGGTAACCATTAGTTATTAGCTCTAGCTTTCAATCCAGTCTAATCTATCAATCAAAACTCTTCATTTTCAGTAACCGGAAGGACATAATAAAGACCGTGAATATTACCCCAGCGCTAACTAGGAAAGTAGCTGCTCCGACCAAGCTATACAAAAATCCTCCCAATATTAACCCGATGATGCTTGCTAGGCCTCCAAAACTACCTGCAACACCTTGTACTGATCCTTGAAAAGCTGTCCCTGCACGGTTTGCCAATATGGACATAAATGATGGCCACATAAGACCATTACCAACTGCAAATAAAATTACAGCCGCATATACAGTGATAATATTATTGAATACAAATAAAATAAAATTTGTACCTAAAATTATGCTACCAATTATAACTAGTTTTTCTTCTGAGAATTTTTTTAACGCCTTGCGTAAGACAGGACCTTGGATGAGAACCATTACTCCACTTAAGACCGCATAAAATATTCCTAACTGTGTTATTGACCACTTTAGATCAAGAGCGGCATGAATCGGAAATGAAGCATAGTATACATTAAATCCAAGAAATATCAAAAAATATAATACAAGCAAATATGGAATATGTTCCAACTTAAAGACATCTCGAAATTTGAGTTTCTTGGAATTTTCATTACCGTAACAGTCTTTGCACTCCTGTGCAAATACTTTTCTTATGCTACCTACTTCTGGTACCAGAATTTCAGGAGAAGTGGGCCTAGATTCTTTTAATCTAAAAACAATTACAATTAGCGTAATTAATGACAGAAGCAACGCAGCCAAAACTGGTAATATCACACCGTAGATCGTTCCTCCCAATATTCCAGCTATAGCAGGACCTAAAATAAAACCTAGGTTAGCTGATATAGCCATTTTTCCAAAGTTTCTACTCCGAGTTTCATCCGATGATATATCGGCAAGATATGCATTAGCGACAGAAATATTTCCTCCTGTAATTCCGTCGATAGCTCGGGCAAAGAATAATACAAGGAGAGGGAGACTTATAACAATACTTCCGACAAGAACAGTATCAAGAGTAAGTTTTTCCACTGGTAAAAATAGTGCAATAAGGAAAAAAATCCAACCAATTAGAGTTCCAAAATTACTTAATAGAAGAATTTTTTTCCTACCATAAACATCAGACCATTTTCCTAAAATTGGAGCACCGATAAGCTGGAAAGCAGAATAAGTTGCACCTAGTACACCATAAACTATAGCACTTCCGCCAAAATCCCTAACTAAAAAGACAAGAAAAGGTAAGACGATACTAAATCCTAGGGTACCTATAAAATTAACCAACAATATAGGAAATACTTGACCATGTCTTTCTATACCTACCACTAGTAAGAGAACATATGATCGAATTTAAAATTTCTTTGATCTCAATAAGATAGAAGTAACAACCAAGCTAATTTAGAAATTATTAGACATGATGCGGTTAAAACATGAGATTGCTCATAAAAACAAAAATATTTAGGCAATTTTATGAAAATAACCATGCAGTTAAATCTAAAAGAATGAATTAACAACTATTAAATATTCTTGGAGCTAATAATGTGAAGTGAAGTGAACAATAAAGTTGCGGATTCATGTGATCACATGGATAAAGTGAATCAAAGAATCAATGCAAATACAAAAGGATGTGAAGAATGTGAAAAAATCGGATCTGACTGGGTGCATTTGCGTCTTTGCTTGACGTGTGGTCATGTAGGATGTTGTGACTCTTCTGTAAATAAACACGGGACAAAGCATTTTAAATCAACAGCTCACCCAATCATAAGATCTTTTGAACCTGGTGAAAAATGGAAATGGTGTTATGTCGATGAAGTTTTTATCAGGTAACAAAAGTACTACTTTTCCGAACAAACCAAAACAAGCGGTCTTTGCATGATATCAAATAAAAATAATGATAAAACTGATGATAATGATCAAGTGAAACCGAAGATTCTGCCACTAGTAAATGGTCCATATTACTTGATAAACGACATGGAACCTAAGATAGTTGACAATCTTCAGAACTCAAAAGGTGAGCCCCTTTCAACTACACGCGGAATAGCATTATGTAGATGCGGAGCATCGAAAAATAAACCATTTTGTGATGGAACACACGGAACAATCGGATTTTCAAGTCTAAACAAAACTCAGAACGAGAATGATAATGAGAAAAGAATTAAAGACAAAAGACGGAACTATTTTGGAAAGGAAATTACGATACATGATAATAGGAAGATTTGTTCCCACGCTGCTGAATGTGTAGACAATTTGCCATCGGTTTTCAAGCTAAATGAAAGGCCATGGATTGATCCTGATGGTGCTAGAATACAAGAAGTAATTAATACAATTAGAAAGTGTCCTTCTGGTGCCCTCAGCTATTCTATTGGTGATACTGAATATAGGGATCCAGAAGAAAAAAGAAATCCAATGGTTACAGTTTCTAAAAACGGACCCTATCATATTACTGGAGGAATAGAACTTCTTGGAGAGGGGGTAGAGTTTGGTGAAGGAGCATCGATGGAGCATTATGCTCTATGTCGTTGTGGTGCTTCAGAGAATAAGCCATTTTGCGATGGGGCACATAGAAATATAAATTTCAAGAATGGATAGAGCAAAAATTTCTACATGTAATCAATAGGATTATGTTTTATAAACATAGGTAAGAAGCGTCGTGAGTATCTTAATTTAGAACCTAATGACGTGTTTAACTCGCCGACATTGAACTTGTGGATCCATTGGCGCCCTTATTCCTAGATCCATTGATACTTTAGACCCGTCTGAAAAATCAGATTGGTGTCACCGTGACCGCCGTAATGCATCTGTTACTTATTTATAACTAAAACATGGGCCAGTGACAGCAAGTATGACACTGATTCTTGACAAAAATTCATTTCAAAATATGTGAAGTGTTTAGGGACTAGTATTAGTATTAAATACATGTTTAGTTTGTTAGGCTAAGATATATGACCAAATACTGTATAGAGGATCAACTTAATATCTGACTTTCACGAAATATTTCAATGACAAAACTGTATTGCCATATTTGCAAAGAAGGTGGACGTGAATGCATAGAAGTATCAGAACGTTCTGAACTGCTGTTTGTGAAATCACACCTAAGATGCCATACTTGTGGTAGACCACTGGTGGGATAGATTAGATTGCTTACCCACCTAAACCTTCTTTGTTTAAATTAACATCCTTATTCATTTGATTTTCGATTCATACTATTTCTTAGCATCAAAGCAACCAATGCTGTGCCAACAAAAGTCGCAGACAAATATAACCACAAATCTCCCAAAAAACCTGATAACAACGCTGGAGCTAAAGAACGAGCAGGATTCATGGATGCACCAGAGATAAATGCAAAAAAGAAAATATCTAATCCAACAATCCCACCTATTGCAACGCCACTAAAGCCTCTTAATCCTTTTGTAAGAACAACTGCATATATGACCGCCATTAGAAGTGCTGATGCCAGAACTTCTATCCCAAATATCACAGGAAGTGAAAAGTTATAGTTTGGAGCATTAGCCCCTAGATTAGCTTCTGTTCCAATTACATATTTCACAAAAACACTTGCAAGTAAAGCACCTATTATTTCGGCACTAAAGTAACATACAAGTAAATTTTTTCGTATATGTTTGGTAATCAAGTATCCAATTGTGACAGCCGGATTAAAATGAGCCATCGATATTTTACTAAAGAGATAAACACCTATTGTAACTCCCACAAAAGGAGCAACAGCAATGAAAGGAGTTCCTAGCGTCCCACCAAGTTTTGCGTCAAGAACAACAGACCCTGCGGCAAACACTACTACTATAAAGGTGCCCATAAGCTCAGCAAAAAATTTCTTTTGAGTGGTTGTAAACTTACTGGTTAGTCGT
>JAATVM010000255.1 GCA_014523495.1 Nitrososphaerales archaeon TH1920 | reverse complement strand
GTTTCCTCGTCGACCCCAATTATCATGAAGAATTCAGCTAAAAGACCGTGTCTGTTTCGAATATTTCGAGCAATACGGGTTCCTTCATTGGTTAATTTGATGCCTCTATATTTTTCGTACTTTAGATAGCCTGTTTCATCGAGTTTCTGCATCATTTTGGTCACACTAGGTGAACTCACATTGAGGTAACTTGAAATGTCTACCGTCGTAGCATATCCCTTCTCTTGTACTAGTTCATAAATTACTTCTAGATAATCCTCCATTCTATCCGTCCGATGGTCTTTCTTTACATTATTTGCATCGCGAATAGCCACTAGTCTATTATCCTTCTCCAATTCTGTCATTTCACTGAGTTTATTTATCAAAAGGACCACCTCTTTACTTTCCATTTTACTCCTATTAAATATTTAATAATCATCGTTAAACCAACAGCCCTGTAAGATACATTATTAACATCCCAAATGCAAAGCCTATGATAATCCAATGATTATTCAGCAATCCTCTACTCCCATTGGTGTGATACATCCAAGAGCCAATCGAGTAAACTACTTGGAATATTGCGCCTGCACCTATTGAAAGAAAAATTATAGTTGCTATAGGAGAGTACAAAAATCCGCCTATCCATGCTCCCATAATTGTAGGACCTCCTGCAATCAAACCCATAATGATTAACTTTATTACAGGAATTCTTCGACTTTTAGCCATAGGCGCTACAATGGCTAATCCCTCCGTGGTATTGTGCAATGTGAATCCTAAAATTAAAAATGAGCTTAAAGCTACTTCTCCTAACAAGACTGCTGCTCCAATAGCCAAGCCTTCTCCGAAATTATGTAATCCGATACCAATTGCAATCATCATAGATATGGCAATAGGTCTTATCAATAGCTGTTGTTGGAATGGCGTAGAAGAAGATCTGGTATCTCTTAGTTCCAAATCAGGCTCAGGCTCTGAATGGCTTGAATATCCTGTCTTATATTCAATGTCAGGTTTGGAACGCTTTGAGGCACGTTGAATCAATCTCTGTGAAACATATAGGAGGCTTATGAATGAAACAATTGCAACCATAATAATCAGAATCTGTGCATTAAAGGCAGGCGCAAGAGCATTCACTGCTATCTCGTTACTCTCGAGTAGAGCATCTATACCAAGAAAAACTAATAATCCTGCAGTGAGGCTAAGGAAAAAGTTGTACTTGTTGGGACTTAACCTTCTAATGAATGGATACCATACAAGACCCATCATCACAGGAATGATGCCTACGTAAGTACCAATGAGAGCAAATGTTGAAGCCTGTCCAACGGTTGGACGCGGTGCCGGAGCTGCTGAATTAATCGTTTTCTCAAACCTAGTTCCATCGTCTGTAGTTATTCCTATGCTATATGGCTCTCCAGTGTTCCATACGAAAGGGATTATTACTCTAGCATCTGCGAGTCTAGTTAATGTTTGCCCAGGCTCTATTGCTGCAGGATATATCCTGTCATTCACATCTGCTTGTGCAATGGTAATCTCTGAAGGTCCAGTATTTCTTACAAAGGCTACAATAGTGTCATCTGAAAACTCTACCTTCTCAATAGAAATTTCAGGTAGTGGTTTGATGGAGCTTTGGAATAAGATTCCAGGAGAATTCAATAGCAATACTATCATCGCCCCAATAACAATAAAGGGAACAACTCCAAAAAGTATAGTCCTCTTCGATATTCTGTGAGTATTACGAATATTCCCTTCCTCTCTTTCCATTATTTCACGCCTCCTGTTGGCACATGGTTAGTTGACTTATTGAAGTCAGATGTAGAGTAATCCGTGATATTCCTTATTGAGGTGACATTTAAATTCTCATTAACAGACTGAGTTGTCCCATCTTTTACGAGAAATAGCCCTGTCCATCCTTTCTCTGCAAACTCAGTCTTGTGAGCATGGAACATATACTTTCCTGGATATTTATAACTGAATTCCAATATTCCCCGTTCTGCCTGATTCATAGTAACGATATCAGTATATTCATCTGGTATCAATTTCGTTCCGGTTTTATAGAAATCAAACATATTGGCGTGTAAATGAAAGTTGTTGAGAGGATCAAATTCAAGTATATTTAGTAGATAAATTCGAATTAATCTATTTTTTTCAATTTGAATAGGATGATGCATATAATAGAATGGAATTCCGTTAACCGTATAGAAGTTATTTTCAGTATCAAAATCAGTGTCGTAACCGTTCATTAACATTACCATTTCGTCAGCTTGGGGTCTTCCTTGTTTGGGATCGATAATGAATACCCCATAAAGACCATGGGTTATGTGTTCCTCGAGAGGCTGCATATGACAATGGTACGGGAATACTCCAAACGGTTCTGCGGTAAATTCGTAGGTGAACTTGCCCCCAGGTGCGATTCCTTCAAAGACTCCATCCATTTCTGAAGGGTGTATACCATGAAAGTGGATCGAGTGGAATTTAGTACCGTTATTTATTAAAGTGATTCTGATTACATCCCCTTCGGTAGCTCGTATAGTTGGCCCTGGTATTGTACCGTTAAACGTCCATACATTATAGAAGACGCCTGGAGAAACTTCTTTAGTCTGTTGGTCCGATGCAATCAATGTGAAATCTCTTATCACCGTTCCATTAGAAGACGTCGATATTCTTCCATAATTAAATTCCCTGAGGTATTTCATTGGTTCTACAACTGCAGTCTTCGGGTTTATGACGAATGAAGTGGGATCTAAAACATCACCTGTTGTCTGAAGTATAGGATAACCTGGCGTATGACCACCAACAGTGTCGAGCTTGGATGAATTCTGATCGCTAAGAGAACTTCTGCTATATAACATTGTGGAAATAGCAAAAATCATAATGGATATCGCAACACCAACAAGTACGACTATCCTTGGGTATCTCATCAAGTTTATTAACTATCTTTAAGATAGTTAGGAATGCTAATAAATGTTTCCCTAGTCTAACAATCATAATTCATGCTTATTAAAGTATAGTGTGCATTTTACAGTAATCAAGACAAATACGACCACAAAATTGGTTCAGCCTTACTAAGCATAATCGGATTAAACCGTCTGAATATGGAAAATGCAGACTAAGAATCACATACCTGAATCCCCTTGCAGAGACAAATATGCCCTCAGTCCCCTTGGGCCCAGACCAAAGTTGTCCCTTTATTTAGTTCCGATTTCAATTTGATAGAGTAGAACGTTTATGAAATAAAAAATGATTGAATAAATGCAGCAAATAATTCAGTAGTTAATTTAATTAATCCCTATCGATAGTTTAATCTTTCTTGAATAATCTCTTTTGATTTTCTATCTCCTTAGCCCACTTCCCAGTGTTAAATACACTGAATTTATATTTTGAATCACTTATCTCTACCACAACCTTTGTAAGTATGAAGCCTTCAGAATTAACCTTGCCTATTTTATCTAACGAAGAATTCAATAATACATTTCCCATCTTTTTATTCAATGTGGTAAGATTTCCCTCCGTTTTTTCAAAAATAATCCTCTGATTAGTTAAACTTAGAATCCCATTACCAAGTTTTCCCTCAGAACAATCTTCTTCAAGAATTAATTTTTCACCCGGGTTTGGATCTATTTGCGGTGCCACATTTTTATTTCCAAACTTTGGTTATATTATCATTGCAGTATTACATTAAACTGTTGTTCAAAGGAGCTGAATCAAATATTTATTTGACTAAATGGTATGACAAAAAGGCAATTTCAAAAATTAGAATTCCAAAAATATATCGACAGAGGATGCTTGACGAGGACTTGAGGAAGAAGAGAACTATAAGTGAATCTAAAATGATTGCACTAGCAAAGGAATTTGGTTTAAGGACACCATACATTTATTTTGTAGATCCCATCCGTGCCGAGATAGTGATGGAATTTATTCCTGGAAGCAGAGCAAGTAAAGTTTTGAGTTCATCAATTTGTTTTGATATTGGAAAGTTCGCTTCCACCCTTCATTCATTTAACATAATCCATGGGGATTTGACGCCATCAAATTTTATTGTAAATAGAAAAATCACCATGATAGATATGGGCCTCTCTTTCTATTCAACCCGGAGAGAAGACAAAGCAACGGACATTAGATTATTTAAGGAAATTCTAAAGAGTACTCATTACCACGCTTATTCTGAGTTTTTTTACGATTTTTTAGATGGATACAAATCAGTTAATTCAAAGGAATTGGAAAAAATTTTACAGAGGATGGATGAAATAGAAACAAGGAAAAGATATGCCGTTGCATGAATAATTGATATTTTGCAAAATTTTTTTCTTTGCCTTGCAAGATCATTAACATATTTGTGGAATTCAATAATTATCTTTAACCTTTTGACAATTTCGTTATTTTGTTATTGGATTAAGGAACAATTAGTCTAACGAGTAATTTGCAAATTTTTTAATTTATTAAGATTTCAAATGCATTCAGGGTTCCAGTATTGCTTTTGCGTACACCATGTTAAATGGTTTAGAGGCGATTACTACGGTATCATATTGATCAGCAATATTACCTAAGAAGTAGTTTTGCGGACCTATATTTCCTTTAAGTATTC
>JAATVM010000254.1 GCA_014523495.1 Nitrososphaerales archaeon TH1920 | reverse complement strand
TAGATTTAGTAGATTTTGTTCCAGATGATATGACCTTAAAGCTGATTTCATAGCATTTAGCATGATAAGAACCAATTTGTATTCAGTATTTTTAATTAAATAAGATATGCTCTTTATTATTGATGAAAATCTATGCTCTGTAAGATTCTCTCTCCTATGTATGTCTATTCTAATCCATTCCCCTGTTTCTAATTTTGGGTAAATATCAAATAAGCTAGTTTTTGGTTTATTTTTTCTTTTTATCTCAATTGCGTCTACCACTGAGTTTCCAACGACGTGAATAAATTCTTCTGGATATCCCTCACGAACCAAATTATCCTTATTGAGCTGTGTTGGTGCAAAGAAAAATTGTGTTCCTGCAGAACATATCCAAGTATCAATTTGTTCAGGGAATGGTTCCTCTCTTGCCAAGAACCATCTACCTTCAAGTTGTGAATCTATAAATTTTTCAACAATTGACTTTGTTGGATCCTCGTTTACCTTTAGATATTTTATTGATTCAGGACTCATAGAACGCAATCCTGCTTCATTTTGGGCAACTTTTTGTCCCATTCCAAACACCCATGCAAGTGGCGCGATTCCGGCTACTAATGTATCGCCATGAACTATTGGTAATAGTTGAGAAAAATTTCCAAAATTCTTTTTTAAATATCTACCAAACGAACCAAATTTTAAGATTAATTCGCTTGCTTTTTCCATCAAGTCTCCTCTAATTTGAAGATTACATGCAATGTGATCCTGCAATCCAAATTCTTGAATGCCAAATCCAAGAAGATCGTCAAAGTGCTGTCCTGTATCTATTACAAATGCTGGCAATTTTTGTTGTAATGCTTCTATCATCACAGGTGCTTGTTTATAAAAATCAGGTTTTGTCCCAATTACAACTGAAAGTACAGGGCTGTTCAAATCGTGAGAAAGTTTATAGCTGTCATCTAGAACATTATGAAAAATCTCGATAGGAAGAATTTTCTTTTTAAAATAAATGTTTCGTATTGGTATCTTTTCGCTCAAAAGTTTTCAGCTCCAATATGTGGTTTTCTTTTTCCCTCTCTCTTAAAAACAATAATGCCTATTATGAATATTCCAATTCCAGCAGCTAAAAATATGTATGTTAATGGCATTAATCCAGGAACAAAAACTATTTGTGGTATTTTTGGAATCATACTCTGAATCAGAATAATACCAGTTAATAGAACGATTCCCGAGACACAGAGAATGGTTCCAACATTCTTTGATCCATAATTTTTCGCCAAACCATATGAAATTCCTGCCAATATTATTCCAGGTGCCGAAGATATTGACACTACTTGTATTAGAACTCCTTCTGGTTGAACTACGATATCTGGTCCTTTGGATTGGGGCCCAATCAAAAAGAATATAAACGAATACAAAAGAAGGACAAACATTACTATCAACCCTAGACTAGCCAAAGATACCCAAGTTTCAAGTTTTGCCATTATACATCGTGTTGAATAAAAATAGTATTAAATTTACTTAATTCCAATTACATCTCCAAATTCTTTTCTCGCAGCAGATCCTAAAACTTGAGCAGAACTTTCTGGCGAGACATGATTAACATAAACTCCAAATCCTCTCTCCAAACCTGACCAGTTATGTAGTTGTGGATAAACTTCTATATGCCAGTGAATCTGTCGGCTATTCTTCTTTTCTGGAGAAAGATGAAATATTAGATTAAAAGAAGGTTTCTCTAATACTTTATACATTCCACCCAAAGTGGATCTCAGGATAAGTGCAAGGTCAGCAAACTCCTTTTGAGATATCCTTGAAAAAGATGTTGTATGGCGTTTTGGATAAACCCAAAATTCATATGGATATATTGAAGCCCAAGGTGAAATAGCAATATAGTTTTCTGTGTCTAGAATTTGTCTCGGACCTCCAGTTTCTGTTGAAATTATATTGCACGCAGGACAATTTCCATTTTCATTAAGGTATCTATTTGATGCTTCTGCCTCCGATTCAATAATAGGAGGTATGGTAGAAAACGTCACGAGATGGAAATGAGCATGATCAATATCACTTCCTGATAAGATCCCGCTATTAACAAATATGGAGACATAAGTTACACTTTTCTTTGTGTACAGATGACTTAGATAGTTTTGCAATACTAATAAAACATTAGACCACTTTTCAATAGATAGAACTGGCAGATTTTCTTGATGATTTGGTGTTGCAACAACAATATAGTGATACCCGTACGCAGGCTCACTGTAGAGAGGTTTGTCTCTGTAATTATTTTCGTTCACAGATGTTACAACAGGATTTGAATTTGGAAAAACTCTTACATCCCAGTTTTCAATAATGTTTTCTTCATTATCGGACAATCGTTGAAGCATGCCCTCTTTTACAACTAGTGACAGCACAGAAGGTGGAGTCATACTCTCATTCCCAGGACAATATGGACATTGTTTAGTATCATTTTTTACTTTATATGACTCAGGAGGAAGAACTACAAATTTTTCAAGTATGTAGTCTTTTCTAAGTTCGGCCAACTCGATATTCCTAAAAAATGCTCCAAATACCTTTAATTAAAGCTTGTGTGATCTCGATTGTTTTTCTTGGCCAAATTTAGATTTTTCTAGTATATCCTTTTTACAAGTTGAATATTCATCAAATTTGCGAAAATACAAGCATTGCTTACCAACGCTAGGCCTGCCGTGGGTTTTCATCTAATATTTGGATTTTCATCTAATTTAAATAAAATATCCATACTTTGATAGTCCAATAATCTTGCCGGATTGTGATTCCCTCAATATTTTTGAGCTTACAGGCACATATGAATAAATGGGAACTTGATAAACCGTGTCATAGATAGAAACGAGAATGAATTCGTATCGCCATAGTAGATATTTTTCTGTATCGGTCATAAGATATGGCAATCCAATTAAGGATTCTGTCTTTGTGCTCGCCAAATCCAATTTTTCATTCCATTTTGGATACTTGTCCCAAATATTTTGAGCAGATATAGGCCTATTTTTTGTGTACAAAATACTTGGCTTATATCCTATTATTATGCCAAAAACAACCATAGCTATTCCAAGAAGAAAGAAGCCATGTGAGCCATGATTTATTGCTTCAAGGTTTAAGTTACCAATTGATGCTTTGTAGTAAAAAGTACCTTGTGAATCAAATTCAACAGATGGTATCACTGTACTACCATAAAGTAAGACTAGCCCTAGACAAGAAATAGCTATTGGCACAATTCCTTTAGACATAATAGACAGAAACACAATTATTAGTATTAGAATTGTGATTATGTGGAAAAATTCAAAAGTCGGTGAATTCACGTCAATGCTTGTTATTGAAATATAAATGTGTATAACACTTAGTAACAATAAGCTTGCGACTGTAAATTTTAGAAAAGATTTGTCATCGATTCTGAATATTCTGAACCAGGATATACCGTAAGTCATATACATTATTGCTACTAGAAATAAATAAATCTTGATTTATCAATTTTATTTATACAGCTAAATTGACCAATAAGATGAAAATTCCTATTAATCATG
>JAATVM010000253.1 GCA_014523495.1 Nitrososphaerales archaeon TH1920 | reverse complement strand
GTGAATCAGAAAATTCTATAATCCTAGGAATTGAGCTAACTAGTCCGGTTATTACAGCATTTTCCTTTTCTGATCTAACATCATCAATATTTGAAGTAACACCATCTAGATCCGGAATAGTAGTATCGTTACCCTCATAAAGATAAATATTACCACCTTCCCCAATATTTATTATTGGTTTTCCATTAAGAGCACTTTTTACGTAGCAATTTTTTATTTGGATTAAATCTCCTGGCTTTAAGGTGTTCTCCTCAATAACGTGTGTTAAATTATCCCACAGCCTTACCTTTATGCTTCCACCAGCATCGTAGACAGAGATGGTTCTATTTTCAATTCTCTCGTTTGTATCTTTTTTTGTAAAAACCCTTATAGGATAAGTGTTGAGGAGTCGAACTGTTAGGTCCAAATCTCTTGCACCGATATAAAGATCTTTAATCCCTCGTTTAGTACGCTGAACATTATCAAATGACGCTCCTAAATCAGCTGCAACAAGGAACAGAGCACCCTGATCAGTCAAGTAACCGGCGCCTATTTTTCTCTTTTTTTCTTCTATGAGCTCTTTTAACTGTTCTAAATTGATATCTGGCTTCTGCTCTAAAAGGATTTCAATCATTTTTTTAAAGTCTAATGACAATCTGAATGTGACCTCCAAATACTAAATTCATAGTCTTGCCTATATGTTTTGAGAAACCGATGGCAACACAAAATATTAACTCAAGTTCAGAGATATTGGAAAATCAAGGAATTTTGTATAAAGTTATATGGAGCGGGTCTAAATGACCTGCCTGTAGAACCCAAGATTCTGACACTATGCCCCCTAAAATCTCCCTATGTAATATAAGAGTCCAAAATAGATCGAGTTCTATGCAAGCCGAGAGCAGTAATATACCCGCCTAATCTAGGACCACTGTCTGCGTTGATTAAAATCCTGTACATCAATTTGAATATTTTCTTGGGTTGTTCTTCGTTTTGCCTTGAAATTTCATAGATCAACTGCTGTATTTTTTCTGGGTCTAAATTCGACTTTTCGTCCATTCCTGTCCCGAGATTTTCTGCGATCTTTCCTATAATCATCTTTTCTTTTTCGGTGATAACAACATCAAATTTTTCTGTTGTTACGTGGTCATCTGCCCAGTTACACGCCAGCTGAATTTTTTGTTCTAAATCAGGAGTTAGATCTGTTACTACTTTATACTTTAACAATCTCTCAAAGATCTTTTTTATTCTATCATCTCCCAAAAAAAAAGATGCTTGCTGCACCATCAGCATGTAAGGAACATGTTGTGACGGCTTTTCTATTACTTTTAAATGATTAATATATTCATACAGTCCTTTTGTTTTAATTAATTTATCTTCATTTTCTTCCTTCTTTTTACCAAAATAAATATCCTCACAGATGTCATATTCTTCCATCAAAGACGCAATATCATCTATACCTATTTGCCTTGTTCCGGTAATCCGCTTAAACAAAAGTAACAAAAGAGACTGTGGTGTTCCATAACGTAACCACACTTGAGGTGTAAGCACATTTCCTTTAGATTTGCTTATTTTCTTGCCACCTTTGTCAAGAAACATCTCATATTTTACATGCAATGGATGTGGATAATTTAGTATTGTGTCCGATATCCAATCATTTACCCTAACGGAATCCATTATGTCCTTACCATAAGCTTCAAACCTTATATCAAGGGCATTCCATCTTGCCGCAAATTCTACCTTCCATGCAAGTTTTCCCTTACCTTCTGATATTGGAACTTCACCAGTATAACCACATCCTTTTACATCATTGTTACCTAATTTGGTCCCATTACACGTATAACTTACTTTTCTTTCTTCTTTGATGTATTTTTCCGCATGGGCAACATAAAGTCTTCCACATGATTCACATATTGGAAAGTAAGGAAGTAATTCTTTATATTTTGTTTGACCTACTATTTCTTCTATTTTGTTACCAAGATTAATAGCATTTGATAAAATTTTATCTATTTGTTCTGTTAGTGTTCCATTTCCATATACTTTTGCAGCATTTAGAAACTCATAATTTATTTCCAGTCTATCTAATGCATCAAGTAAGAGGCTACTCATATGAGCTCCATATGATTCATGACACTGTCCGATAGGATCCGGAATATTAGAAACAGGTTTACCTATATAGTCACCCAACCAATCAGGAAGACCTGAAGGTATTTTTCTCAGGCCATCCAAGTCGTCAGAATATGCAATCAACTTTGAGTCGTAACCTAAATTTTTTATGGCAAGAGAAATGCCATATGCCCTTACTGCGTCCCCAAGACTGCCAATATGTGGAAAACCAGACGCTCCTAAACCACTCTCAACAGAAACTAATTTCAATGGTCTTCCAATTTCTTTTTCTCTCTTAATGATGGTAGAAGCAATTTTATCAATCCAAGTGCCTTTACCTATGACTTGTCTCTTCATATTTCGTTACAATTCCTTGGAAACATATGGCCCATTAAGTAAATATCCAAATTTCTTGTAGTACTGTCTAGTCCCTATTGCACTTATTATTGATATAGTATTAAATCCAAATTCATTTTTAACTATATTTTCAGCGATTTCTAGTAAATTAGAACCATATCCCTTGTGTTGAGAAGAAGAAATGAGGAAATCATTATTTCTGCCTATATCGACTAATTGACCAAATACATGCAGTTCACGTACAATCGCAGATGGGCTTCCATTTTTTTCTCTCAACTCAGTTCTATAGGGTCTAGCTAATTTTCTTAATCTCAAAAATCCAAATAAGATGTTATTTTCATCGTCTTCTAGACTCAAAAATATTTCTTTACCATTTGAAGAATCGTAATCGATTCGTTTGGTAGTTATTTTAATATTTTCATAATTTGTTAATTTTTTTATTCCTACCTCTCTGCACCTAATGCAATTACATTGTAATCCTTGTTCTGTTAATTTCTGTTGTAATATTTGCCTAATATTACTGCTCTTATATCCATAAAGAATATCCTCTGATTCAATCTCTCGTTGAATTCTCATAATTCTTACCCACGGAGGCACTATTTTTTTTATTTGAAGTAGCAAATCTGTAAAAACTTCATCGGGATATGGTTTGTAAATACCTTTTTCGTGTAATTTAGCCAATCCAGTATCTCTTAGCAGTAACGTAGGGTATATTTTTAGCATGTCAGGTTTTAAACGTGTATCCTCAAATAGTCTTTTAAAATCCTCAAGATCTTTTTCTGGATTAGAACCAGGCAATCCAGGCATCATATGAGCCACAATTTTGTAGCCTGAGTCCTTTGCGATTTGAAACGAATCATAAACATCTTGAATAGTATGGCCCCTGTTAATATTCTTGTAAACCTTTTCACTTAATGTTTGAACACCTATTTCAACCCGAGTTATGCCCAAGTCAAGCATTAAATCAATGTGCTTTTCTTTACAATAATCAGGTTTTGTTTCGACAGTAAATCCTACACAACGGATATTGTTTAATTCATTAAGTTTCTGCGCTTCTTGAAGAGTATTGGACTCTATATCATTTAATGCGTCAAAGCATTCTTTTATAAAATTTCGCTGATAATCCTCAGGCATAAATGGAAATGTTCCACCAACAATCACCAATTCTACCTTTGAAATATTATGTCCTCTTGAACGCTCTTGTTCTAATTTTGTGATTATCTGATATCTTGGATCGAAATTTACTTTTTGTGCCAATCTGGTTACAGGCTCTTTTCCGGTGTAACTTAATGGAATATTAAGTTCTCTACCCCCAGGACAGTAAATACATTTTCCGTGAGGACAATCATATGGTTTTGCCATGACAGTTATGACAAGTACACCAGATGCTGTCTTGATAGGCTTAACCATCATTGTTTTTCGTATATTACTGTCAATTGGTAAATATTTTACTATATCTTGAAATTTGGGAGTTTTTGATAGGTGATATTTTGATGAGGTACCTCTAATAAACGAAGATATGTCTTTTAATGAGAGTTCCTCCAGTAGACTTAATTTATTAGCTATTTCCATGCAGGCTAAATCATAATCGTAACCCTCATTTTGCCAAATAGAATCAAATGTACTCCTCATCCATGACATCATCGTTTACCAATACATTTATTTCTTATATACTATAGTATCTATATTCACATACGATTAAAAAAATGAGTATTTTTGTCTGATTACAGCAGTAGTGTCGGAAATCTCAGATAGAACCAACCATTCAGGGAAATCTTATATT
>JAATVM010000252.1 GCA_014523495.1 Nitrososphaerales archaeon TH1920 | reverse complement strand
TTATTAATTGCTCAATCCTTGAGGCCTGAAAGATATACGATTCTCAATAAAATTAAGATCGATCAAGATTCAGCTAGATCATTGGCCAAGTCAGTTAGCGTCATCTAAAGATATTTGAATAAAACAAAATTAAAAATTGTCTTAGCATACGTGCAGAAACCGACTCGTCAAAACTTATTTCTTTTGTACTTTAGGTTCGTCTTTTTGTACTTTTGGTTCGTCTTTTTGTACTTTTGGTTCGTCTTTTTGTACTTTAGGTTCTGATTTAGATTTACTATAAATCTCTAAAAATTTTATACTTTCTATAGAGGTAATGAATTTAAATAAATCGCCAGTTATTGCCTTTTTTATAACTTGGAGTCCATCAATCAAAAAGGATTCTTCAGGCAAAGTAATGGATAATTCAGATTTATTGAATTCTATTGAAATCTTATCCTTATCTACAAGAAGCCTCCTTCTGAGCAGAGAAGATGCTTTCTCGTCGTCTGTTTTTAATATCTTTAATATATTGACGTTGTAACTCAACATCTTTCCTGCTAATCTATGATTAAAATCAACCTGAACGCGTCCGGAACCGATAAACCTCACTAAACCACGTCTATCGTCAATGTCAACTACATCTCCTGCCTTTATTTCATCGGCTTTATCACCAAATTTTCTTTGTGGAATCATTCTAACCTTGTTAGTGTCTCTCATTCCAAATGCCTTGTCAGGAGGGATTTCAACATTCAAATTATCGCTAAGATTTGCAGCCGATAATATTTCATCAAGTCCCTTTAATACCCATCCTTCCCCTATCGAAACTAATCTAGGTTCATATTTTATGCTTGGGTCATATAGATTAGATTTTTTTGCATTTTCTTCAACAGTAGTTTCAAAAATCTCATCTGAATCCTTCACTTTAGCAGTATAGTCAATAAGTATGAGTGATCCTTTCTCTATTGTCACGAAATTTGCTGTCGATTTACCATAATATTAAGCTTAACAACATGGAGTTATTGATTCAGAATATCGTTGGCAATAGACAATCCATCCTTTATTGGGGGCACACCCAGAATAGACATTGACGATGAGATAGCAGAAAGAGTTCTCATAACATGGTAACTGCTTACTTCACCCATACATCCTACTCTAAAAACTTTTCCCTTAAGTTCCCCAAATCCTCCTGCTATTAGAACCTTGAATTTCGTTGAAATCAATTCTCGAAATTTTTTGTCATCAATGCCAGGAAGATAGTTTACTGCTATCACTACATTGCTTCTGGAACTTGCGTCCGCAAATGGCGTAAAACCTAAGGCTTCCAACCCTGAATAAAATGCATTAGCACATTTTCTATGCCGTATAATTCTATTTTCCATTCCTTCTTGAATAATAATATTTAAGGCTTCTTGATATGCATAAAAAAGACTTACCGCAGGTGTGAAAGGGGTTTCAAAACTGTCGCTGTAATATTTGAAATATCTCTTTAAATTCAAATATTGACTGGGTGGAGGATTCTCAATCATGTATTTTTTTACTTCTTTACTTATTGAAATTGGAGCTATACCAGGTGGTGCGGCTAGTGCTTTCTGAGTTGCAGTGAAGCATATATCTACATTCCACTTGTCTACGGGTAATTCATCACCACCGAGAATTGAGACTGCATCTACAACAAAGTATGCTCCGTGAGATTTACAAATATCACCTAATCTAGATAAATATCTCAAAGTTGTACCTGTTGAAGTCTCGTTATAGACAACATATAGTGCCTTAATTTTGGAGTTATTTTCAAAAGCCTCTTCTATTTTTTCGATTGGAGGGTTTTGACCATATGGTGAATTTATCCTAATAGTTTTCCCACCATAATTGTCGATTAGATCTGCAAGTCTAGTACTAAACTCTCCATTAACAGGTATAATTACGGCATCATCTTTTTTTATCAGATTTACAACCGAAGCTTCGACAGCGCCAGTGCCTGACGTTGTAAGTACTACAATATCATTTGCGGTTTCAAATACTGTTTGTGTCTTTGCTACAATATCTTTGTATAATTTCCTAAAATCATCACTCCTATGGTTTATCATTGGTGTTAACATTGCATTAATAACTCTATTAGGAACATTAGTTGGCCCAGGAAGCATTACAAGATATTCCAATTACATCCATGAAAAGATTATAGCCAATATTTATAATTACGTAAAAATTTGGAAAGAGACATAAATGATTTTATTTCCTTTCATCTTATGTTTAAAGAACGCGCGAAAAAAATTCTTGATTCCATATCTCCTAGTGGATTTAATGCATTGATGGTATTAAGACCAGAAAATATTTTCTATTTGACAGGTTTTTGGGGTGAATGCATAGCTATGTGCACTCATGACGATACCAAACTGTTTGTTCCTAAATTGGAAAGTACCAGGGCATTGAATGAATCTAAACATTCTGAAATTATTTCTACTGAACGTGGAGCAGGATTAATAAAGTCAATAATACCCTACTTGTCAAAATTCAAATTTTATTCTGATTGCAGTGATTATGAAACAATTCGATCAATTTTACCATATACGGATACCAGTAAATTTGTCTTAGATGCGGGGCCATATTACGATTCAAGAAGTATCAAAGATGAGTATGAAATTGAAAAAATCAAAGAGGCATCGCACATAATAGACAAACTTTACGAAATATGCAACGAAGAGATAAAAGCAGGACTTACTGAAAAACAACTGCAGTCAAAGTTACTCTATGAAGCAATGAACCTTGAAGCAACTTCCACATGTTACCCCTATACTTTAAATCCATTTATTGTTGGAAGTGGATCAAATAGCGCGCTACCTCATGCCGAAACATCAAATAGAGAATTTGTTGATGGAGATATCATCGTGGTGGATTTAACTCTGAGATATAATGGGTATATTTCTGATGCTACTCGTACGTTTGCCTTAAATAAAGTAAATCCCGAGATGCGCGAGGTGTATGACATCGTCAAGAGATCCCAATATGAAGGACTTGAACATGTAAAAGAAGGGATTGAATGTGGAAAAGTAGATGAAGCTTGTCGTAATGTGATATCAAATAGGGGATATGGAGATAATTTTATTCATTCTACAGGACATGGAGTTGGCTTGGAGGTTCATGAACAACCATGGATACGTCAAAATGAGTCAAAGAAATTATCAAGGGGTATGGTTGTTACTATCGAACCTGGTATTTACATAAACTCAAAATTTGGTGTCAGAATAGAGGACACTATTGTGGTTAACGATAAAGGTGCAAACATCAACGATTTAACTCTAACCAAATTTACAAAAGAGTTACTAATATTGTGAATCAAAAAATATCATATTAATCAATTTTTAACTTTTTGCAAACAATTTTTATTAAATTTCTTGCTATTTCCCTTTTTGATTTAAGCGGAACATGGATTACTTTCTTTTCTTTATCTATTATGTAGACTTCATTTGTATCAGAGCCAAAGTCGCATCCTTTTCTTGAAACATCATTGGCTACAATTATATCAGCATTGCTCTCATTCAGTTTAGCAAAGGCTTTCTTCATTAGCAATTTCTCTGAAATATGATATTCCGCTTTAAATGCGACCAAAAAAATTTTCTTATCAAATTCTTTTATTTTATCGACAATTTTGATTGTTGGAACAAGTTTAATAGTTTTAGTTCCATTTCGAGTATCTATTTTGTTGGGTCTTTTTTGGCTTGAAGATGATACGGAAAAATCTGCAACTGCAGCGACATGAAAAACAACATGTTGTTTATCTCTCAAAATTGTTTCCCTTACAGCCTTAAACATTTCTTCAGTAGTCTTGACTCTTATAATATTCATTCTAGGATCATTTGGAATATTCAAGGATGTAAAACCATAAATTAAAGTTACTCCGAATCCTTCATCTAAGCATTGTTGTGCTATATTTAATCCCATTTTTCCAGAACTTAAATTGGTCAAAATTCTAATTGAATCAATATGTTCAACAGTTGAACCTGCTGTTACCAATACGTTCATCCCTGAAATCATTCTGTCCTTATTATTTCCAATTTTATTAATTACAAATTGTACAACATTTTCTGCAGAAATTACTTTAGCTTTATCTTCCGAAATTGATGGTTCTAATATGGATACTCCTAATGATTTTAATTTATTGATATTTTCCGTTATAATGATATTTTCATACATAGCTTCATGCATTGCTGGAGCAATTATGATGGGTATTCTTGATCCAAAAGCTACGCTCAATACAGTGGTTACTGGATTATCTTCTATTCCGTTGACAAATTTTCCCAAAGTATTAGCGGTGCATGGATATACAAGAACAAGATCGGATTTACCATAATTAGCGAGGGAAATGTGTTCCAATTCTGATGTTAATTCCGTTACCGTTTTGTTTCCAGTAGCCCAATTCATGATTTCTTCCGTTAATAACTTAGAGTTGGTTGATTTTGACATCACTGTATACACTTCTGCTCCATGGCGCATCAGCATTCTGCTAAGATCTATTGCTTTGTAAGCAGCTACACTAGCAGTTATGCATAACACAATTTTCTTTCCTTCCAGAACATTGCTTTCTGAACCTATAATTTCTTTTGAGGCATGTTTTTCATTATTATAATTGTCAGTTGATGTATTCATGTCTAAACTCTTCTTAACATCTTTTCTAGTTTTGCAAATTCTTCTTCTCTCATATGATATGTATGTTCTTCTTGTGGGAACTTTCCGGTTTTAACTTCATTCTCATATTCTTTTATTGCATCAAATATTTGTCCCGATAAATTTAGATACCGCTTGACAAATTTCGGTTCAATATCTTTGTACAAGCCTAGCATATCGTGAATAACCAATACTTGTCCATCTACATGAGGACCGCACCCTATACCAATTATTGGAACTTTAACAACTTGAGTTATGACTGATGATACTTCGCTGGTAACTTTTTCAAGAACAATGCTAAAAACTCCTGCCTCTTCTACAGCTTTGGCTTCGCTTAGCAATTTAACTGCTTCTTCAGCTGTTTTCCCTTGTGAGCTGTATCCATGATACAGAGGAGTAGTTTGAGGCTTTAATCCTATGTGACCCATTACAGGAATACCAAAGCTTGTCAAATTTTTGATTATATCAACAACTTCTCGTCCACCCTCTAATTTAACTGCGTCACAGCCACATCTTAAAAATTTAATAGCGTTACTAATTGAATCGGACTTGCCTGTTTGATATGAACCAAACGGCATATCACCAACTATCAATGGTCTTGTAATTCCATTTGCTACCCCTTTGCAAAATGTCAACATTTCATCCATTCCTATTTCTCTTGTGGAATCACAACCCAACATGACAGTTGCTGCACTATCGCCTATCAAAACTATATCCAAATCAGCTTCGTTACAAATACGAGATATAGAATAATCATATGATGTTAGCATTGTTATTTTTTGGTTATTTTTTTTCTTATCCATGATTTCAGAAATTGTTACTTTCGGTTTTCTTTGATTTTGCATTCTAAATACCTTCTTTTATCATTAGTAATGATTTGTGTATATTTTCTTTATTATCAAAATTGTTAATTAGCTGCAATAAATAGTATTTATCTTTCTTAACCAATTGCTCTGAAATTTTTATCATATTAGGAATGACACGTACAATGTTATCAACAATAGTAATATTGGATGCTATTGCCGTTCTAGATAAGGGATTTAAATCAACAGAAATCACTTTTTTGCCCTTTTTTACTAGACTTTCTGTCCTATCTCCATCTTCAAGTGCAACAAAAATAGTGTCAGAATTCATTATTCCATTTTTATCAACATATTTTCGATTACTTGAAATATCTTTAATCATCATCTTTGATTTGTCATCCAATCCCAATACGTCAAATGCATCTTCTTTTTTTAATATCCTTGCTATTGTATTGGATCTGGCTACACTCTTATGAAAAAGATTTACCTCAATTCTTGATTTGGTAACATTACTCAATGTAACTAGGTCTCTTGCACACAACGCGGCGGTGTTACCATTAACAGAAATAATTGATTTTTTTGATAGCAACAGTAAACATACGGCTGCTTTTTCTGCCTCATATGCATATTTTGTGGTCCTTTCACCCAAAAGATAATCAAATGCCTCTCCTCTACCATGTGCAATTAATCCATGTGGAACAACAATTCCATTCTTGAAGCCATCAACCAATTTTTCACGTATGATGAGCGAACTTGCCCTCGGATGAGTTGGAGCAATTTTATGTATCATGCTTTTTAATTAATCTAGCCCCTTCATTTTCAATTTCAGAAATAAATAACTTTGCGGAAAAATTTTTTGAAATCTTTTTTATTGTTTCTAATTCATTTTCTTTCACGATTGTAAAAACAGTTTGCCCAAATAGAGCCACACTACTTTGAAAACCATGTTGTTTCAAAAGATCCATCAGATCATTGCAGCTTTTATTTATGAATCCTAAAGACTGTGAAAACTTGTATGATAATTCGAAGAAATCTACGATACTTTTTGTTTTTAGAATTTTCATCATCATTTTGTTACATTCATCATTTGAGATCGTTCTAATACTTTCGATAAAATATCGAGTAAAAATAGGGGAAAAACAAAAAATTCCAACTTTACGATTATTTAATTTTATTACATTCGTTTTCCCAGTACCTGGGGCCCCACCCTTTATTCTAACACATAAGCCTCCATAAAATTCTGAAAGTACTGTTCCAAGACCTGTATTACATTCAATCTCAGCTTTATGAGCTATCTGAGCTGATTCCGTATCGGAAAGACCTAAAGAGAGGGCATTATTTAGTGCATAAGACAGACTCAAAGCTGCAGAACCACTAGTACCAATTCCATATCCAATTGGCACATCAACCTCATGGTTTACCTTGATGAAGTAATTTTTATCCGCTCTTTTTAGAAATTCATTAATTACGAATCTTGAAACTATGGCATCTTTTGAAATAATGCCATTGATATGAATTACGAAATTATTCTTTTCATTATTATAAAGCTCGACTGTGCTTTTAACCCCTTTATTAATAGAAATTCCTACTCCCAGTGAACCATGATTAAGAACTAGTTCGTCTTTAACCTCACTATAGAATCCGGTAATATGACTCGGACTGTATGCCTTTGTAATAGAAATAGCAGGAGTTATTTCCAAAGTCATTGTATGCTATAATATAATATTTTGAAAAATATAAGAATAATGTTTAATTAATTTATATGCATTTAAATATTATATGTTTCAAAATCAACGACGCCTGCAAAAAATTGGAAGCAGTGTCTTAATGTCATTGCCAGCAGAATGGATAAGGACAGTTGGCCTAAAAAAGGGTGATATTCTGTCTATTGAAATCAATGATGATAAGTCAGTAACGATATTCCCTGTCAGTGAAAGAAATAGTCAGGGTAAAGAAATAGCAATTCACCTATTTGATCTTTCGCATGACAAATTAATTAATCAGATTTATGGCGCATATTTGTTAGGATATGACATCATAAAGATTGGGGGTAAAAATCAAATTAATTTTGAAAATAGGGAAATCATAAAAAAAGCCATGAGAAATTTGATTGGTCTAGAAATTGTTGACGAAGATGGACTTAATATGACTATTCAATTTCTTCTAGATGCGCACTCTATGAATATTTCAAAAATATTGAAACAAATGAGCTCTATTGTCAACGGCATGCACAGAGATATAATTAATGCCATGAAAAACAAAGAGACCGATATCGATCTTCTTGTGAGGGGAAGAGATGATGAAGTAAACAGGCAATATTTCTTAATTGTACGACTAATTAGAACAGCAATGATGGATCGTAGATTAGCTTCTAGTCTCGATCTTAGTAATATCGATATACTAGACTATAGAATTGCAGCAAATCATTTAGAAAATGCAGGAGATCTTATTTCTAAATTATCCTCACAGTTATCAGGGTTTTTTGATGAGATAAAATATGAAAAAATTATTGAGGCAAACTTCATAATTTTAGAGATGCAAGAAAAATCAATATCTGGATTCATCACTAAGGATACCGAAAAGTCCTCTCAAGTAGTAACTCTCTTTAATAAATTCAATACAATATCTAACTTGATAAAGAATGATGATATCAAACTAGAAGGAAATTATCAATTTTTATTAAAGATGATAAATACGATATACATAATGGACGAAATAGCTAAATGTTGGGTTGATATTGCAGATTTGATCAAGCCGATATATTCCATTAGATAGAAAAAATTTTAGGATTTTTTAATATTGATATAAATAAAATAACTAACTTTCTAGCTTTTTAAATACATCATCAAAATATCTTAATGGTACTATTTTTACTGTGTTGAATGAAGAAATTCCCACTGCAATACTTAGTTCCTCTATATCATGTGCATTTTTAGCTTCCAAAATAATAATCCATTCATGTTCAAGAACCGACATGTAAAAAGCGACGACCCTTTTAACATTGAATCTTGAAATATTTGTTTTAATTTTGTTCTTTATTTCTTTAAAGATTTTTTTACTTTCTTCATTATTTAATGGACAAGTTTCTGGATTGTGTACTGCAAATACTCCAAACAATGAATATTTATTCGACTTCATCTGGTCTACTATCTAATTTGAGACTTAAATGAGTTATTAAGGGTCTACAGAATTAAGGTTAATTGCTGACAATGCATTATTAAAAAATATGTTTATCATGATTCATAATTGTTACAAGTGCTGCACTTTTTGCAGCGAATTCTGCTCTTCTTTCAGATTTATTGTCACTTCCAATTATTAATACATCGTCCTCTTCTGGGCTTAAGCCCTCTACTAATAAAGTATGTAGCTCTTGATCTTTATGAAGTGCGTCAAAATTGGTATTTGGGATCATAAATCTTTTATCTTTAAAAACTAAGGTGGTAGCGCCTAGTGCGTTCATTTTTATCGCTGCGTCCCGTTGTTCTATTCCTGTTCTAATAACGTAGCTCATTTGCTTTAGCAAAATCGCATAGTTAAATTTACCTAATGCAACCGAACATCTAGAAATACTCATTTCAGCTGGCATTGATAATACTAGCTCTGAAAGTAATTTGTTTCCCTTTTCGCTTGTTTTTGTTCCAGTCTTATCAGTTTCAATAAGATCATAGATCTTTAAGTGTTTGACAAGTGTTTTTACTGTTCCTTCACCCAATTCTAGTTTTTTACACAGGGTATGCCTACTAACATGTCCTCTTTCTTGAATGAGTTGTAATGTCTTTAATACATGCACTGTCTCAAATGAAAGAATACGACTTGGTGCAATTCTACTTGCCACCTTTTGAAGTGTCCTGACATAGGTATGCATTACATTTATGGTAATACAGTTAATAGTCTAATTTATAGAATGTCAAAGTCAAAATTGGCTTTGTTGGATAAACCAACCAATTATTTATATATATTAGAAATATTAATGAATGAGATGTCATACACGAGACAATTATTAATAGAACGATCAGATATTCCCAAGGTAGCAATAGGCGTATTGGTTGCAATTATGCTGTTTGGATTATTTGTATCAGGATTTGACCAAGGACAACTTTTTAGTCTGGTTGAAGGGAAAGAAGCTTTTGATAATAAATGGTTGCATGAATTCGTGCATGATATGAGACATGCCTCTGGATTTCCATGTCACTGACAGTTAACCGGATAATGAACTAATTATGAGAACATTGCCTTTTCTTGTCGTTACTATTATTTCTGGTGCCATAGCAGGCACAATTCTTGGCATAATTAATCTTGCTGTAGTCGAACCATTTATTGATAAAGCAATTGAGTTAGAAACACAAAATGATATTGAAGCAGGGGAAAATGTAAATACGGATGAAATTGCTGGCTACAGAATTTGGCAAAAGAGTGGAGAAATTGTTGGAGGAACTATTTATGGTATTTCACTATCTTCATTATTCGGCATTGTGTTTGCTTATTCAAGAAATTCGTTACCAACTAATAATGACAAAGTGAAGGCATTATTCCTAGCATCAATAATGTGTTTTGTTCTATTTATAGTTCCTGCATTAAAATATCCTGCAAATCCTCCTGCTGTAGGAGATCCGGAGACAATTTATTATCGTCAAGGCTTGTTTGTAGCATTTCTTGGCATTTCAGGACTTAGTGCACTGGGTGTGACGGCTATATTGTTTAAAAATAAAAATCAAATAACGTCCAAGAAAGTTGCTATTGCCTGTACTATTTATGGAGCTATCATGATTGTATCTTATTTAGTCATGCCTTCAAATCCAGACAAATTATCAGTATCAATGAATTTGATTGAGACATTTCGATTTGTTAGTTCACTAACGATCGTAATGTTTTGGGGAATCCTCGGTGCAATATTTGGTACTCTATGGAATAAGCTTGAACCTCACAAGTTTGAGAAAATTACAGCTTTCTAAAATTTACTTTTTGATTGATCTATCGCATTAACAATATAATCAAATATTCTTTTGGCACTTTCAAAAACTGGTTTAATGTTTAAGAGTAATTATTCGCTATTGGATTGGAATAAGTAATTCTCTACTTGAGCTTAAGCTTGGTTTTTTAATACAGCATCATATATTCTGAAATAGTAAAGATATAATACACTATAGCTTCGAGTAATGGCATCCAGTTTATGATTTTACATGACAGAATATTTATATGGATTATAATACTATCATTCTCATATCTAGAAAAACTGTTTATGGCAAATGTCCAAAATGTAGGACTAAGAGTCAACTTGAGGTACTTTCAAGTAATCCTGGAAATGAGAAATTTAGATGCAATATGTGTTATAACAAATTTACGATGGATGAACTTTAACAATTAGTATCCATTCAATCAGAATTCTATGCTTTCTTCGATTATTTGTGAATTCTAAAAAAAAAATCTTTCTTTAGCTTCCTATTTATTATAAAAACACAAGATATTAAGATTGAAATAGGTGTACATCCAATTTAAGATAGGTTTGGATACTGTAGATGGATCTTTACATGATACAAGAAAAAATTCCCTTACTAAAAATTCCAATGAACATAATAGTGATTTCTCTAACAAAAGATCAGTATATGATTCATCCTTTCAATATCCTGTAAGAATGGGAGATGAATATGACGTAATTATTCAAGATATGAGTAGGAACGGTGATTCTGGTGTTACACGGATTAGAGGACTGATTACTTTTGTAAGAGGAACTAAACCTGATGATAGAGTAAGAATTAAGATTACAAAGATAGGAAAAGGATATGCTAGAGGACAGTTGATTGCATATCTAGATACACAAAAATAAAGAAACTTGAAAATATCTTTATGGTACACGGTATGATACACCTTCCTGAAACCTGACAATCTCAGACTTTCAGACTTTCATTTACTTATGGACTACCCCCCAAACATGTCCCCAGCGCAACATTGTCAAAGCCTTAAGTGGAATAACAAAAACCCCAAT
>JAATVM010000251.1 GCA_014523495.1 Nitrososphaerales archaeon TH1920 | reverse complement strand
GCATTTTTGCCATAACTTAGTGGAGGTCTCTTTGGAGCTTTGGCCTTGGGTCCTTTACCAAAGTCATAAGTATTACCCAATCCCCTGTAAAATTTCGGTCTAACTGGAGTTCCTCCAGACAGGCCTTTCTTTGTTAGTGATAAGCCTGCAAGTAGTTCGACAATCAGTCTGTTTGCTAGACCTGAGGTGATACCGCCATTATATGAATTACCATCACTAACATCGTAATTGGGAGCTACTTCAACCAGATCAAACGCAAACCTATCTGGATCAAATGAGGTAGAAAGAAGCCTCATCAATCGCATACCCTCCCTTGATGTCAGACCGTTCGGTTCTGGTTCTCCTGTACCAGGAGCATAAGCAGGATCGAAAGTATCTATGTCCCAGCTTATATAGACTGCATCTACATTATCGTTCGCTCTATCCGCAGCTTCTTTTGCTATCTTGTCTATTCCGAGCTCTTCAACATCCAGCATTGTAAACCACTGGAAATCCTGGTCAGCCATCCATTTATACAAGTTCGGTCCTGGCCAATAACCGCGCGGTCCTATCAAAGTATAGTTCTTTCCTTTAAGGCAGCCAAGCTCCATTATTCTTCTTATATGTGCGCCATGATCATACTTGAATCCACACAGTCCTTGTGGGGCACAATCGGCATGTGTATCAATATGGATCATTCCAATATTCTTATATTTCTTGGCGAATGCACGAACGTTTGCAAAAGTAATTGAATGATCTCCACCCAGCATTATTGGTATGCCGTCTAAATCTAGAACCTCTTTGACCTTATCTGTCATCCTTCTGTGGGATTCCACGACATCACCAGGAGAGACTACTACATCGCCATAATCAACACTCCTAAAAACTCCAAAAGGATCAACCCCTGTTTCTATATTGAAATGTTCATATGGTGGTGAGGGCACGGTAGACGCAGCCCTAATTGCACGCGGGCCGTATCTTGCCCCAGGACGAATAGTGGTACCAAAGTCAAAGGGCTCTCCAATTATCGCTACATCTGGTTTGACGCTTTTTAGTTCTTTGTGACTTCGTATCCAAGGTAGTTTCAAGAATGTAGGTATTCCCACAAAAATTGGCTCATCGTTACCCTTGTAAGAATTACCATAAAATTCCATACCCATTTTTTGTCTATCTTTTTAATCGCAGTGTATTTTTTAAATATTGCTAAGTAATTGTATGTAGTTCAACTACTATCACAAATTCATTTTTAATTCACTTGGCAAAGTCCATCCAAATACTGTATAATAGTTGTTGTTTTTTAGAAATAATAATTGTAAGCTATTCAGTAATTGTAAATTCCTTAGTTATTTTACGTTTTTCTAGTTAATCCTTATATATATAATCCAATAAGATGGCATGATGGTATCACTTGACTGGTATGGAGTCGGTGTTATTGCTTTTTTAGCCGCATCTATAATTGTCGGAACATTAACCTCAAGGCTCGTAAAGAAAAGCAGTAAAAGGTACATGGTTGCGGGTAAGAGTCTGCCACTTTTTTTTGTAGGTACAATGCTGGCTGCTCAAGCAATAGATGGAAATTCTTCTCTTGGTAATGTTTCCCTGGTCTACCAATTTGGTTTTTGGGCTGGAGCTGTCATTCCAATTGGGCTTGGTATATGTTTGATACTTACAGGGGCATTTTATGGTAAAAAGTTGAACAAGATGTCAATGCTTACTCTTCCTGACTTTTACTACAGAAGGTTTGGAGCCGGTGCAGAAGGTATCTCGGGTGTACTTATGATGATTAGCTTTATAGTTCTCGTAGCTGGTAACTTTGCTGCTAGTGGATATATTCTTTCTGCAGTATTACATATTGATTTCTTTTGGTCAATGCTCATCGCTGCACTAGTTGTACTGGTGTATACTTTTGCTGGTGGCCTCTTCTCCTCGGCGTATACTGATATATTCCAAATTTATCTAGCAATAGGTGCATTTTGGGCTGCTTTCATATTTTTCGCTGGAGGATTTGCAGGAATTGATTTTGGTACTATTCTAGGTAATGCACCACCTGCTTACCTTGATCTTTCAGGACTAACTGACATGGGAAATGGCGCACTTGTTAATTGGGCAGGAATTTTGGCTTTAGCTTTGGGTGATATAGTCGCCCTTGATTTTATGGAAAGAGTTTTTGCGGCCAAAGATGGCAAGACAGCACAAAGGGGCGCATTTATGGGCGCAGGATTGACATTATTTACAGTCATTCCCACAAGTATGATGGGTATAGTAGCGTTATATTTCCTTCCAAATCTTGCTGACCCATTTACGGCGTATCCTGACTTGGCCATAAATCACGTACCATTTGCAATAGGAATTGCTCTTCTAATGGGGGTATTGGGAGCATCTATGTCAACAGCAAATGGAGGACTACTCGCAATATCCAGCGTCATGTCAAGGAACATTATACAACGAGACATATTGAAAAAATGGTTCAAAAAACCAGCTATGGATGATAAAAAACTATTGAGAACCACAAGGATATTTACCATTCCAATGATGGCTGCTGCATTTATTCTGGGATATTTATTGCCACAACCCGGTGTCTACCTCATCTTAGCCTTTGATATTGTATTTGCTGGTGCATGGGCACCTCTTACTTTGGGTCTGTTTTGGAAAAAATCAAATCTACCTGCTGCGCTCACATCTTTGATCTTAGGATCTTCTCTCAGATTGTTGTTGTATTATGTTATTCCACCAGAACTTGCTGGTCTTGATACAATGATACCACCAGTCGTATCGTTTGTAGCATTTGTAGTAGTAGCTCTTGCGACACAGAAAAAGCATCCGGGAATAGAGAGACATGGTGTTATAGAATATGTTCCACCTGAAGAAGATATAATATTGGGTCAAGACCTTAAAGGCTATACAAGTCCAAGTGGATTGAAATATTCTTGACAAAAAAGATGTGTACCTCAAGTGCGTATTTGCAGTTAGCCCTACATTATTGTCCTCAGGTCAAACAGATGTAGCAATTAGTAAATATAAGGAATTCAGCACGGATCGTCTATCGCAATGTTGTTACCTAACAAGAAACAGATAAAAAATATTCAAGATGTCAAAGAGCAAATAGCCAAATTGGTTTTAAATCAACATAGACAAATTGAAACTAATTTAAAGACATCTGTGATGGAGATCCAAAAACTTCTATCCGAAATTTCAGAATTCAATGATAGTTGGACAAAACTTCCCAGTGTATATAGAATCGCGTGGATAAGTACCTCTGATGATACTGTTAAAAATATCACTTTTAAAGAGAATATTGAATTACCTAATATAGATCATGATTTGGATCTCATCATCAAGATGTTAAATCACAGGCGAGAGGAAAAAAATCTAAAAGCATCCAATACCTCTCTGTTTATCCATCCTGATGAAATATCACTTGCCAATAAGGATGGAAAATTTCCTTACGAAAGGGCAAATATAATTTCTCAAATTGCGGTAGTATTTCAGAAAGGGAGAATAATGTATGTCGGATTAGTAGTTGATAGAAATTACGTATTGCTTCAGAATAACTTATTCAGACAATTCCTTAATAGCACCATAGATAAGATAGCACTATGTAATAGTAGTATTTTTAAAAGCAGTATTCTGTAAAGGTATAAAGATAAGAATAAATTCAAACTACTTACTAACATGGAATAATCATTGTCTTCAATTGTATCGATTTCGAAACAATTATCACATAAATTGTTAACTTTGGACATTGATGAGGGAGTACGAATAGAATCGACTAAGAATAGGAAGAAGAAAATGTACATTAATAAGAGAACGTCAGGATGTTTTGTTCTTGAAATAACATACTCAGATTCAACTGATATGGCAGAAATTAGATTTTGTAGTAATATTAAATATATTCATAAATTAATTGAAAATATTTTTGGAAATGAATATTCTGTTACCATTTATTAAATTTAGTATAGAACTGGGCTTCATCAACTAAATACTTTGGCTTATTTTCATAAATATCAAAAGAGGAGACTAATAATCTACGATATGAGACCTGCCACGAATGCATTAGATGAAATGGTAATTATCCAAACACAAACTAGACACTTCCCCAATCTTTCCAACGAACAGCTGACAATTTAGTTGTTGCAACAACAACATTATCCCCCAGTAATTGCATCAGCTGAATTGCTAATTGATATCGTGTTCCAGTCACTCAAAATCTTAATAATTGGATGAAAAACGAAGTAAAAACTATCCTCGATTTATTTTATTCTCAATTTATTGTATGCACCTAGCCTAAATTAATTAGAATACTACTTTTTATCTAGATATCTGTACTTCTATAGTTGAAACATTTCGCTCTCTACCATCTTCAGATTGGATTACTTGTGATCCTATTTTTACAGATCCAATTTTATATCCCATGTTATCCATACGTTTAACAATAATTTGTGCTACGTCTACTGCACGAGTTATACTTCTTCCTCTGGCTTTAACAAACACTGTTGGTTCGTTTGCTAGTTGAACCAATGTTGCAGTCACATAGGTCATCAAAGGTTTCTTTCCTATCAAAATTTCATTACTTGCCCTTCTTGTTTCAGCCCTGGAAGTCATGTTATTAGAGCGATTCTAAAATCCTAAATATATTAGTTGTTGATTTGTCATTCCTTAGAATGTTTTAACATTATGTCCTCCAAATTATTTGGATTATTGATTATTTCTTTAACTACTAGAGGATCGTCTACTTCGTAACAATTCGTGAGATTTTCTTCATCTTTATAAAAAATATAGACTTTGTCCTCATAAATACAGTAATACAATTTATCAACAATCATATTTTCGGGTTTTATCTTGATACCGTCCTTTTCAGAAATAACAGGATATTCCAATAATTCTATTATTTATGGAATAAAATAAATTCTATACGGAATTCTGGGAAAAGTTATTAATAAAAATGGCTTAATAAACTAAATTTTTATGTATGAACGGATTTCATAGTTCATTGTTTCCCAAAACTGTGAGGTCTGATATCCATTCAATTGAGTCGGTTATATCCAATTCAGTTAATTTAATAAATCGCGCTTTCACAGGACCTTCTTTTAGATCATAAATTTCTGAAGGTGAATTTGTCCCTGTTGACGAATAATATTCAGCTGGTGTATATTTTTTTCCATCATTTGAAAATTCTAATGTGAAGAATTTTATCTTATTGTCTACGTTTTTAAAGGTCACTTTAATACCACATACATTTTGTTGCTGTCCTAAATCTAATGCAGTCCATCTTGGTTTAGATATTGAATTATTAGAGCTCACGTCAGAGGTGTTAACGTTTATATCAGTTTGGACGTCTGCTATTGGAATTTCATTATATTCACAATTGTTAGTTGGTTCTTGATGAATATCGGGGAGATTTAGCTCTTCATGTTGTTCATTACCCAAATCCACCATGTTACCATATTGATTTAATACATGTTCCTCTGTAGGAGATGTTTCATCGAAATTAGATGAATTAGCATCATTTGATTGTAAATTTCCATATGAATCATCATTAGCATTCATGATATTATTATTATCAGTTGATAGATCCACTTCCGTTACTTCAGGCTTCTTAACTTCTATCAAGCACGTATATGTCACGTATTTCCCGTCAGGAAATATGACCCTTAGCTCTAATGTTTTTAGTCCATAGATGTCAGCAAAACTGAATTGATTTTTTCCGACTCTATTAAGTGGAGTCATTTCTGTTGTGTCTGCATCATAGTCAACAAAAAATGCATTCATTTCGCGTGGTTTTGTTATAAAACTAAAAGAAATATTTTCGTCTGATGGTATCTGGACTACTGGTTGGAAATCATCTGGTAAATCTGGGAAATTAATTCTTTTTAAATCTTCATTCTCCACAACTACGAATGGTGACATTTCATAGGATTTACTTTTATATACCATCTTTGCAATTGGGACATCGCTATTCTCTGTGCTGTTATTTGCCCCACCCTGTGCGATATTATCTACAGGTGAATCGCTTTTTGCTTGAGACTCTCCGTTAACAGACAAAAGAATGGTACTTTCAAGAGCAGTTACGAATATCATAACTAAAAGTGATGAGAGTAAAACATACTTTTTATTCTGATATAATGATTTTATCAAAACTGAATTCAAGACTTATTGGTAATCTTTTATATTTACGTAATGTCGAAAAAATTACTTAAATCAACAACGAGAAAATAAATTCATTGACTATAAGATATTACCATAATATGTATGAAACCTACTATTACTATCCAAAAAACAACTCTGATCTCTAAATTTTCACCTATTTTATGCCGGCAGCTGGAATAATTTTTTATTCTAATAATTGTTTAACGTGAAGTAGTATTGAATGAGAATATTTCTTCAAATGAGATAGGAAAAAAAATAATATTTCATATTGATTTTGATTATTTTTATGCACAGTGTGAAGAAATAAGAAAACCAGAATTGAGAAATATTCCAAGTGTTGTTTGCGTTTATTCAGGACGAGAAGAGGATTCTGGAGTGGTCAGTACCTGTAATTATGAAGCAAGAAAATACGGTGTTAAGGCGGCCATGCCAATAAGGTTAGCAAAGTCTAAATTAAAAGATGTAGAAGCAATTTTTCTTCCTACAGATATGCCATACTACCATGACATATCCAGAAATGCGATGAGGATAATTCAGAATTATGGAGAATTATTTGAACAAGTCAGTGTTGATGAGTGTTATGTAGATTTTACAAAGATCACCAACTCAGATTTTGATGATGCAAAGATTTTTGCCAGCTCCCTACAAAAAAATATCAAAGACCAGATTAACTTGACTTGTTCTATTGGAGTTGGACCTAGTAAACTGATATCAAAAATAGCATCAGGTTTCAAGAAGCCTAATGGAATAACAGTTGTCACTCCCAAAGATGCTAAGAATTTTATTTCAATTTGTAAGATCGAGGATATACCTGGAGTAGGTCCAAAAACTATCAGGAAGCTGGAATCATTGGGAATTAGGTCCATTTCTGATATATCAAAGAAAAGTATTTTCGAATTGAGGGATACCTTGGGGTACAAAAATGCAACTTTTTTAGTTAATGCATCAAATGCAATCGATTATTCGCAGATAAAAGTACGTGGATCATCAAAACAAATTGGTAAAATAGTTACCTTAAAAAAAAATATAGCTGATTTTGAACAGATCAACTTAACGGCTGCCAATCTTTGTACATCAGTTTATGAAAACCTAAGGAACAAAAGACAGGCTTTCAGAGTGCTTAGTATAATTTTAATTTTAGAAAACCTTCAGCATATTTCATTTTCGAAAAGTCTGAAACTATATTCAGCATCTTTTGATGAATTGCATAAAAATTCATTATCTATTATAAACGAGATGATTAACAACAATTCTATATCGCTAGACAACATCAGGAGGATGGGTGTTGTAGTATCTGACCTTAAAGATGTATCTGGACAGGACTCGTTATTGAATTATTTTGAAAATTAAATTTTTTCAAATTGTAGCAATCTTGAATACCTAGTAAAAATAAATTCACTTCTTTGCATTCGGGTTACGTGTTATTTTTAAAAGTCAATTTACAATGATAGAACCTTTAGTGATTCACTGATTAGATCCTTTACAACTTTGTTTGAGATTGATTTTTTTATTTTTGCGTTAATGAAATTTGGTTTGCCACCTCCTTTTCCTATTTCTTGTTTCTTTCCTAGGTTCTCAAAAATTTCAACACAATCTAAATTAACATCACTACTCCTTGCAAATACAAGACTAGCCAAATCATAGTCATCTGTATTAACTAAAATAACAATAGTTCTTGCTTCCAGTATCTTTTGTCCTACAAAAGTTTGAACCATTCTCCAATCCATATTGTCCAAGATTTTGGATATCACAGTTATACTTTGCTTATCAAAATACTGACTCTGTATACTAGTTAATATTTTATTTGTTAATTTTTTCGACTGGTCATAAAACTGTTCTCTTTCTTTATGGAGCTTCTTAATAGTCCCCTCTACAGTATTATAATTTGCTCCTACTTCATTACAAATACTATGAATTTTTTCTGTTATTTTAACTGCTTCATCCATTGCATTTTTACCAACCATAAACCTAATTTCATAATCAGAACCATTCATGGACATACTAGTTACCAAAAAAAATATACATTCAGATAAGTTACTAACATGTTCCATTGAGCATGCCGCAACATCATGGTTTTCTATTTCAACTACAGTAATTTTATCCGCATATGCCAACCTTTGTTCATTGGCTCTTAAATCAGGAATTTCCTTTTTGGCTTCATTTAATGAAGAGAATGAATGATGTAGTATGTTTCGGCCTTCCACTATGAGGCGATTAACTTCCTTCTCGGCCGAAACGATCTTGTCAAAATCAAGATCTAGATCCGAGGATTTTATGAAAGCAATATTGTATGAATCCCTATGTTCAACTTTTCTCACAGTCAAACTCTTGTTTAATATTTTTTGCAACGAACCTATGAAGGCATGTTCAGCAGTATGTGCAGCGCTAGTATTCATATCCATCACAAAAGCTTTTCTTTATTTTTGTTTTTTGCCCTCATGTACATAGATAAACCAAAATTAACCAAATCAAATTATATGTTTCAAAATTGTTTTACTGTGAATCCTATTTACCTAGAATTTTTTAATGTCAATTCATTTTATTTGAGTTATTGATGTACATGAGCATTAAGGCATTAATTATCGATGAGGCTGCAGCACTTCCACCTTTTCTCCCAATATTCGTAATAAATTCTACATCGGTCCTTGATAGTTCGAATTTTGATTCTGCGGCAGAAACAAATCCCACAGGTATTCCAATAACAAGTGATGGCATTGCTTCACCTTCCCTTATTATTTTAATTACTTCACATAAAGCGGTTGGAGCATTGCCGATTGCCACGATTCCACCATCAATTTCTTTTGATGAATATCTCATTGCCAGTGCCGACCTAGTCTTATTCTCACTTTTGGATATCTTGAGTACCTCATTATTTGATATATTACATAAAACACTGGCTCCAATTTTTGCAACAGATTTTTTGTTTATTCCTGACAGTACCATATCAACATCAACAATAATGAAACGTCTTTTTTTAAATGCCTCAAAAGCATTTTCTATGGCGTTAGTTGAAAAGATAATTCCACTTTTATCAGGTTTTGCAAAATCAAAGTCAGCGGTAGCATGAATCACACGTCTGACAACATTCCATTGTAATGTATTATAACCATGAGCTCCTATCTCTGATTCAATTATTTTCATACTTTTTTCTTCTATACCCAGAGAAGCTTCTGACATATCCCTAGACTTTGCCCTAATTGCCCTCTTCATTGTGCCATTACTTTCAGCCAATTTTTCCCTCGGCCTCTTTGGCTCTTTCAAGTACCATTTTTACTAGTTTTGGGTCTACTCCAAAATGCTCTGTAATATATACTTGAATATTTTCTAGATTATATTTTGCTAGGGCAGAATTGATATCTTTCACAACATCATTTTTTATGTGGGCTCCTTTGTGTAGAAAGTAGGGAACTATTATCATTACCTTGGGATTGCTGGAAATTATCTTTTCAATCCCATTATCTATTCGTGGTTCATCCAATTCCAGAAAACAAAAAGTAACACTCCTAAAATATGGTTTTAATTTATCAACCGTGTGTACAAACGCAGTCCTAGCACTCTTGTCACTGCTGCCGTGACCTATGACAAGTATATCACATTTGGCGTCTGTCAGTACTATCTTATTTTTTTCTCTAGTAAAATTAATTCTATCTATTATGAGAGAAGTAAGTGAAGTATGATAGCTCAATGGTTTGGCAATCACTACTTTTATCTTTTTATCATGACATATTTTGGCAGTCTTTTTTACAGAATCTTTGAGCTTCATGCCAGGATACAAGAAGTAGGGCATGACAGTAATAGAATCGACATTGTTTGACATACATGTGTTAATTCCCTCTTCAATGTACGGAGGTATAACTTCAAGGAAGCAATGAGCTACATAGGCGTACTCACTTTCTTCCTTAATCATTGTGCACAATTGCGAAAGTTCTTCTTTGGCCTCAGCTTCCCTGCTGCCTCTATCGATTAGTAACAGAGCCTTATTCATGATAATTACTTGCCTTACCGTAATTTATACGACAAATTGCAACTGTCAAGTTGGGAGGGAATTTTTGCTTCGTGACTATCAGCTTACCACCTGAGCTAAGTATGGATGAAGCTTCCGAAACGCTTGATGTTCCTTCATATTTTTTTACGATGTCTGAGGGGTTTGGGACCATCACCTTATCAAGTTTCTCTTTATCAAAAAACTCTAGACGAATTCCATGTTTATCCGAATATGATCCTAGTGAATTAGGAGACTTGCCCCTATTTATGGTTGAGAGATTTCTGATGCTAAGAAAAGACAATCCATTTTCTTCCAACACTTTCATAATTCCATTCTCTATATCTTTCTCAGTTGTATTCCAGTGAAAGCCTAACCCTACAACAAGGCTCTTTGGTCTATAAATGACAGATTTTCTAAGTAGCAATGGATCAGTTATGATTTTATCAGAAATTATTAATCCGGCCTTGAAATTATCTGATTTCAATTCATCAATATTTTCTACTACTGTTACATTTTTTGGTAATTCTTTATCCCACCATTTTGTTTCACCACTATCTTGGTAAACTCCTATTTTTTCTTCATTTACCATATGGGCACTAACCTTAGTAACGTTTTCAAAATTTTCAATATGCCATTTAAAGTTGTTCCCTAAAAGATCTACTGCTATTGTTTCGTTAACATCTGCAGCCGTGGTGATTACAGCTGTCGAATTCAAGATATCTGCAATTGATTTGGATAAAGCGTTGGCACCCCCCAAGTGACCTGAGAGTGCACTGATCACAAAATTAGCTTTATCATCAATGACGATAACTGCTGGATCTGTCTTCTTATCTGCCAGAAGATTTGATATCAAACGAATTACAGCTCCCAGTGAAAAAATGCATATAATACTATCGTACTCTTTGAAAATTTCTTCAATCATATTCTTTGTATTTTTTTCAAACCAGATAATCCCATCGGAAGAATCTTTATGCTTTGATTGTGCATAAATAGTTGCTGATGGAATTTTCTCTTTTATCCTTTTTGATATGTTGATTCCATTTTTAGTAATACAAATAATAGCAATCTTGCTACTCATTCAATACTCTATAAAATTTATTCAAATAATATACTTTATGCTGATTTCACATCTTTAAAAAATATAAATATTCAAATATTCAAACAACAATATTGCTGTTGAATTCAAATGACATTAACTTTCTTTTGTAAAAGGAATCGTCATACTGAATGTCCTGGTGAATGGCCAATAGGCGATTCATGCGGGTCAGATCATGACTGCTCCTTTGATGTAAGGATGTCAAAATGTGAGTGCTCTTGTCATGTATAGATTAAAGTATATAGATTATGTTATGTAATTAATCAGCCTCATAATTTGAGTATTTTTTCACAAAAAAATAATATTACCGGGGTCAGAAAATTCTGGTTTTTCGATCACTTCTATTTCAAACAGCCACCACATCATCATACCCCGTTAATAATTTATTATCTATTGATTTCATTAATTCTTTAGCTTTTCGCTTTATGGAATCATTAATCTTGATAAGAACTAATCCTTTCAGTGGCTGACCATAACATACTAGTGAATTGCTCGGTGCAAAATAACATGCAGGAAGTGTCAACAAATCCTCTTCACCAATAACCTGCAAGATAAAACTCTTCTCACTTGAAAGGGCAAATTTGATTTTAGTAATTGCTTCCTGCGTAATAGATCCAGCGGGATTAATACATGAAATTTTTGTTGTGTTTTTGGCTTTTAGATGAAGCATTCTATCAGCCAAAGTAGATTTCTTTTTATGCCTTCTCTCAACTCCGTCAATTATGGCCAGCTCAGGAAAAATATCAAAGGAAATAAGTTTGTCAGTAGAACGGTCACCTACTGTTATTAATTTATGGTTATTGCCCACAATTTCTTTTCTTATTTTTTCTTCCGTAATATCACTATCTAGAATTAGCTTACCCAATGGTTTCTTTAGTTCTTTAAGAATATCAGGCGGTATTGACACTTTGAGGTTCTTTTGGTTGTTCACTTGCAGATTTTTCTTGATCTTGCAATTCAGTAGCGATTATACTGATCCTTCCAGCAACGGTACGAGCAATTTTGTCAAATATTACTGCCTGATTATTATTTGGTTCTGAAATTGTTACTGGGTTACCTGTGTCACTTGCTGTCATTATCTGTTGATGGAGGGGAATTTCACCAATGAAAGGAACATTGAACTGTTCACTAACTTTCTGACCGCCTCCAGTACCGAAAATACTAATCTTGTTATTACAATGTTGACATTCTAAATAGCTCATATTTTCTATTACTCCTATAATAGGTACGTTTAATTTGTTAAACATGCCTACGGCCTTTACTGCCACATTCATTGCTACATCTTGAGGAGTAGTAACTATAACTATTCCAGTTATAGGTATTGTTTGAGCTAATGTTAAAGGTGCATCTCCAGTACCAGGTGGTAAATCAATTATTAAATAGTCAAGCTCGCCCCAATTCACATCAGTTAGAAATTGTTTTACAATTCCAGACACTATCGGTCCTCTATAGATGCCTGCTTGCTGTGATTGTTCATAAAAGAAACCCATTGAAATAACTTTTACTCCCTGTGCCAAGATAGGTTCTATTTTATTATTAATTATTTCGGGGGCGTTTTTAAGTCCTAACATCAGAGGAATGCTTGGACCATAAATATCAGCATCTAATAAGCCAACTTTTGCACCTGTCTTTGATAAAGTCAGAGCGAGGTTGACAGAAACTGTTGTTTTTCCGACACCGCCTTTACCACTTGCAATAGCAAGAATGTTTTTGACACCTGGAAGCAATTCATCCATTGAAATTGAACGTCCTTCCATGACTCTTGCAGTTACTTTAAGATCAAGATCCTTAATTCCCAAGTCCATCATAGAATTGCGAACGGATTGCTCGATTTCGCTATTAAAAGGACATGCTGGTGTGGTAAGTTCTAATGTAAATCCAACTTTTCCTTCGTTAATTGTAAGGTCTTTTATCATGCCCATTGAAACAATGTCTTTATGTAATTCGGGATCTTCTATTGATTGTAATTTTGACATGATTTGCTCTACGGAGATCATATTAACGTACTCTTCTCAAGAATATTTAAATCATACAATGGTGCGGGTCCTTGATACTAAAAATCAGAAATAATGAAAAGGTTCATAAATTGATAATTCAAACCAATTCACAATAAGTAA
>JAATVM010000250.1 GCA_014523495.1 Nitrososphaerales archaeon TH1920 | reverse complement strand
TGTTTGCAATAATACACATGGACGACGTTGTAAGAATACCTCCCAGTATGATGAAAAAATCTCTCAATGAGACCACGATGGAAATTCTCAAAGAGAAATATGAGAGTATGATAAATCCTGAATTGGGGTATGTTATCATGATTATTGATGCAAAAACAAATAAGGTCGGAAAATTGGTTTCCGGTGACGGTGCCACCTTTCATAAGGTTTCATTTAAGGCATTAACATTTTATCCTAAATTGCAGGAAATTGTGGAAGGGGAAATTGTTGAAATCACTGATTTTGGTGCATTTGTAAGGATAGGTCCAACCGATGCACTCTTACACCTTTCTCAGATTACCGACGACTATCTCAAAAGTGATGTCAAGCAGGGGGTAATAGTTGCAAATCAATCAGCAAAGTCCCTTAAAATTGGCTCAAAGCTCAGAGCTAGAGTAACTGCAATTAGTTTAGGAAAGGGTTCTGCTATGGGCAAAATCGGAATTACATGTAGACAGCCTTTTTTGGGAGCTCTTGAGTGGATTCAGGAAGAGATAAAGAAGGCCAAAACCCCAGTCACAAGCAGCCAAAAAGAAAAGAAAGGGACAGTGCCTGCTTAGATGGCTAAAGAATTCGCATGTAAGAAATGTAGAGCCATTACTATTGGAAAGGTCTGTCCTGTCTGCAAATCTACCGAACTTTCATCTGATTGGTCCGGTACAATAGTAATATTTGATTCAAAAAATTCACTAGTTGCATCCACTCTTCAAATATCAACTCCACATAAATATGCTCTAAAAGTAACTTGACAACTTGACTTTTAAGAAAAAATCAAAAGATCTAAATCAATATTTTAATTTACGAGATTCCCTCATTAGGTTTCTCAGAGAAGATATAGGACAAGGCGATTTGACCAGTGAGTACGTAGTCGATGAAGACCTGAAATCTTCCTCATTCATTATATGTAAATCAGAAGTTGCAGTCGTTGCAGGGTTGGAAGAAGCCCAAACAATATTTGATATTTGTAATTGTGACTCAAAAGCGCTTGTCAAGGACGGCGACATTGTAAAAAAAGGTCACAAGGTCATGAAAATAGAGGGAAATACTAGATCAATTCTGAAAGCGGAAAGAACGGCGTTAAACTTGATAATGCGCATGAGTGGAATTGCTACTCATACTAAGAAATTTGTGGATATAGTAAGAACTGTATCAAATGAAATAAAGATCACTGGTACCAGAAAGACTGCACCAGGCTTGAGGTTCTTTGATAAGAAATCAATAGTTTTAGGCGGTGGATATGCACATAGAAATTCTCTGGATGAAATGATACTAATAAAGGATAATCATCTTGCAGTAACCAATTCGATTAAGAGTTCGATATCAATGGCTAAACTAAAAGCTGGCAAAAATATCATGATAGAATGTGAAGTTAGAGATATGAAATCGTCAGTGGAGGCTATTAAAAGTGGTGCGGACATTATAATGCTAGATAATTTTTCACCCCAAGAAGCCGTGAAAACTATTTCGTATTTGAGTAGGTCTGGTTTACGAAAAAAAGTTTTGGTAGAAATTTCAGGAGGTGTGAATCTTTCAAATATTAAAGATTATGCAGTAGCTTTACCAGATATGATATCAGTAGGCTCATTAACTCATTCTAGTAAATCAGTCGATTTTTCGATGGAAATTAGTTAAGTATCCTCGTTATCACAATAAAGATCTGAGTGATTAGGATATCTTCAGCATACGCTCGATAGCAGTCCTTGCGCTATCTGCAAGACGTATTGGAACCTTGACTTCATATTGTTTGTGTACAAGCGAGTCGACTACTTTTTCTATTGTTATCTTTTTCATATATTTGCAGACAGCATTTTCCTTAACTGGTATGAACATTTTATCTGGATTTTCTTTCTTCATTCTATACATGATACCTGTTTCTGTTGCTACAACAAATTGATTGCTATCCGATTTTTTAGCATGTTGCATCATCCCTTCGGTGGACAATATGTGAGCTTTCTTAGTTATGTCACCGGATGCGATATTGTACAACGTTGAGGAGGTGCAACCACATTCAGGATGGATCATAAATTCTGCATTATTATATTTTTGAAAAATACCATTTATGTCGTCTGCAGTGATACCTGCATGAACATGACACTCTCCTGGCCACACATACATATTCTTCCTGCCGGTAACCTGTCCAACATATGAACCTAGAAACATATCAGGCAAAAATAAGATTTCAGTATCATTAGGTATGCTGTTTACAACCTTGACTGCATTAGATGAAGTACAGCAATAATCAGAAAGTGCTTTTACTTCTGCACTAGTGTTAACATAACTAACTACGACTGCATTAGGATGTTCCTCTTTCCATTTCCTTAATTCATATGAATTAATAGTCGATGCAAGTGAGCACCCTGCATCTAGATCGGGAATCAGGACGGTCTTTTCAGGGCATAGTATGGAAGCAGTTTCTGCCATAAAGTGTACACCACAAAAAACAATAATATCAGCATCTGTTTTGGCAGCTTCTCGCGATAGTGCCAATGAATCGCCAATAAAATCAGCAATGTCTTGAACTTCAGGGATTTGATAATTGTGTGCCAAAATGATGGCGTTACGTTCTTTCTTCAGTGTATTTATCTGATCAAGATTAATAGATTGAACTAATGTCATCGGATGCGCTTGTTTTACATAATTGTAAATTTAAAGTAGTATAATTTAGGATAACATTGCCTTATTGACAAATGGTAAAGGCAATACTTGCCACTTTGACTTAATTTAGGAAACGTAACAAATTCTGTAGAAATAGATATATTATATCGTAGTCAATCATATACCAAATGCCAACTCATGGATCGTTAACAAAGGCGGGAAAAGTAAGAGGTCAAACTCCTAAAATTGAAGGAAGGAAGAGAGTGAGCCCAATATCAAAATTGAGAAATAAGGTAAATTTTGTAAAGAGATTTGAAAAAAGACGTCAACCTGGACAAAGAAAACCAGAGCGTACAGGCAGAAGACGATAATTTGAATTTCTAAATCTTTCCTATTCTATTTTGATCATGTTTCATTACAACCCAAGAATCATGTAAATCCAAATATTGAGAATATGTGCCAAAAGTAGTACAAGATGGAAAAAAAAGTTGCAGTTATTGGCTATGGGAGCATTGGTAGAGAGATCATAGCAGCTACAAAAAGAGGAGAGATTCCGAATGCCAAAATTGTAGCATTATTTGATAAAGAATCTCAAGTTATTAGTTCAGTTGGTTACGATAATAGTGAATTGCATTTATATACAGATTTTAATGAATTCTATAATTCTTCGATTTATTCAAATTTAGATATCATAATTGAGTGTGCCTCAAAGGATGCAGTTAGAGAATATGGTAAAAAAATCATCGAGTCAAAAAAGGATCTTATAGTTTTGAGTGTGGGTGCTTTTTCGGATAAAGAATACTTGTCAGAGTTACAGAATTTATCGAACTTGAACAATACCAGAATATTGATACCCACTGGTGCCATAGCAGGATTAGACTCGATTAGAAGCGTAAAAAAATATCTAGAAAGTTTAACTATTACAACAACAAAGCATCCCAAATCATTTGTTGGAGCCCCGTTTTTCAACAAGTCAAAAATAAAGTTGGAGGAGATTTCAAAAAAAACAGTCCTCTACGAGGGTAATGCTATTACAGCCATCGAATTTTTTCCTGCAAATGTGAATGTGGCAGTTTCAATTGCGCTGGCTGGAATTGGTTTAGAGAAAACTCAAGTAAAGATCATAGCAGACCCAACTATGTCGGTAAATAAGCATGAAATACTAGGAAAAGGGAGCTTTGGAGAAATACATATTATTGTTCAAAATATTCCGAGTCCTACAAATCCTAAAACAAGTTATTTAGCATCGCTATCAGCTATCGAATGTTTGAGATCCTTTTGCAATGAAAATTTCAGAATAGGAACATGATTTGGATCACAAATTTTGACAGTTTATATGGGGAATATATATTTGACAAGGTTAACTATGAGTTACAACGGATTTAAGACAAACGATATGTTTGGTCCAAAACCAGTAGAAGTAGGGAAGGAATATGATGTGCAGATCACGGAGTTAAGTAGGAAAGGAGACGGAATAGCAAGGATACAACGATTTGTAATATTCGTAAAGAATGGAAAAGTCGGCCAAAATACGAAAATAAAAATAATTCAGGTTGGAAATAGATTTGCTACGGCAGAAATTGTTAGCGATTCTGAAAGTAATGAGAATCAGACTGAGAACGCACCTGCCAGTAGTGAGGCCAATACAGAAACTAGTACTGAATAATCCATCTGTCGAAGTTACTTTTGAAACTTCAAATTATTTTATATCTTACAAAATATTTAATTTTTAAAAAACTACATTGACCAATTTCAATATTTATCAATACCAATTTCTAATTTAGAAAGTTGGCTTGAATAATAACATTATAGCTATTGTGGCAATTTCTTTTATCGTTGTTGGATCGATATGGGGGATTGGGAATCTAATTTCTCAAAATAATACCCATTTCTCCAAAAGCGGAGGTGTCTTATTGTTAATGAAAGATAATAAATTTAATGTTACTAATCCTGATATTATTGTTAAAATCGATCAGCCATTAAAAATCAGTATCGCAAATCAAGATTTTAGAAAACATGATTTTATAGTTGATGATCTAAATATTAATACTGGATATATATCGAGTGGACAAGATTTTACCACAGTAATTGCCTCAAACAAATCAGGTTCTTATAGATACTACTGCTCAATTCATCCAGGAATCATGGAAGGTAAAATTATAGTTAAAAGCTGAAAAACAATCATCTTTGTACTGCTATCAACAGAAAAAAATTGAGATCTGGTAAAAAGTTAATTGCATAATAGTATTAGCTCTTGAACGAATCAGTTAATTTTTTATGATATATGCCCTTGCAGCCATCCTTAGGTAAGATATGGTCTGGAATTACATGTAGATACTTCATCTTTCTTTTATCGTATATAGTACTCAAGAATTTGTAGCATATAGTACAGACGAATTCTGGCTCCATTTACATCAATCTTCTCATACTTGGGAATTAATCTTTTAATTGAGTTGATGATATCGGCTCATGTCTTCATCAGTATTAAAAAATATCATAGACATAATAATTGGCTGATTCTCAATTCAAGCCTCAAAATTAAAAATTAAACCAACACTTAAAATTAGGCAAAAAACCCAATGTAAAAAAATGGCTGCACGAAAGAATACATCGAGAAAAAAGAGACTGATAAAGAGAGTTAAACAAAATAGACCTGTGCCAGCCTGGGTAATAATTAGAACCCATCGTCACGTTAGAACAAATCCTAAGCGAAGAGCTTGGAGAAGGTCTGATGTGAACGTAGGATAGATAGGAAATGAAACAAAATGTCTGAAGAAAATACCACAAGGATATATACGGTGAATTTAGCGAAGGCGTGGGATACCCCAAAATATAGAAGAACGGATAGAGTAATAAACATCATAAAGGAATTTACCCAACACCATATGCAGACCGATAAAGTCAAGATAGATCAAGATTTGAATAGACATATCTGGTCTAGAGGAAAAACTAACCCCCCAAGGAAGATTAGATTGAGAATGATAAAAGAAGACGACGATACAGTTGTAGTCAGTTCTTTTATTGAAGAGAAAAAGTTAGAGTCAGAGCCAATAACTGAAGAAGAGAAGGAAGAAGGTCAGTAGAAACTAAAGAAATTATTTAAAATTATATCAAAATTTAGAACTAGATTCTAGACAATGTAATATTTGGTTTGAAATTTATTGAAAAAAAATAAATTTCTATCTAATCGATTAAGGGCAACGGTAGATCTATGTTTGGATGTGATTCGGGTATATCCCAATCTAAAACGTTTTCATCTGGTATGAGGTTTAGCGGATCGTAGGAATCAAATTTTGTCCTTCCCTTTATTGACGCTATGAGATGCATATTATTTCTAGAAGAATCAGTAACTACAAAGGAAACATCATCTGTATCTCCCTCCATTGAATTTTGAAAATTATTTAACATTTCATTTAGTCTTCCAATTGGTTCATTTCTTGCACCGTTTACATATAGAATAGACCTTTTTATCGAAGATGTGCCCAATGATGAATATAATTGTGCAATTAGATCTTTTATGCCAACATCAATATTGTTCTCTTCCAAGGTCCCAGAAATTAGGTTTGTTCCCAAATTCAATGTTATCTCAGGAATTAATTTAATTGTATTGAGCATGATTTCATCGGTTATTTTAGAACAATCTCCAACAGTCAAATGAGGATTTATTTCTATATAAGCATCGTTATCAACTATAAAGTTGATATCAGAATTTAATGATATTCTTTTTAGTGATACACTAGATTGAAATAATCTATCCTTTTCATGACCAAACGGCATAGTCACAAGTGAGATAACTCTTTTGTTTAGAATGCACTTTGCTATATGAGAAATTATAGGTGCGATGGCAATACCGGTTTTTTCGGCCAAACTAGTTACTAAAATGACAGTTTGGTACTTTGATAATTTTGAATAAACCTCCTCTTTATATAATTCTAGAAACGATCGGATTTTGTAAGTTGAAGGATTTATCCAAGATTTACAATCAATATGAAGTGAGTTGTTAATTTCAAGTTCTTGTTTATGGTTACTAATTAATAAAAAATCATGATCGACGTCATTGTTGTTTAATTTCGATATAATATTTTTACCAATTCTACCAATTCCGATTATCAACGCAGGTTTTCTTAATTCAATACAATCCTCTGACAATCAAATCAACTCCTAACTCCTAATCAGAACATTAATCATTAGAATAAAAATTTAGTTGATTAAATCAAGTATCATATTTGGTACAAAAATGTTGATACAATTTTAGAAATTAGAAAATTAATTCTCCTAATAAGGAATAATTTGAAATTTCTACCACTTTTACTGATAGATAATTTCCTAGCAACAGGTTTGAATCAAACTTTTTTAGTCTTGCCAAATCTAGTATTACTGGTCTATATGCGTAATTTCTACCCTGTATTTTGTCATTGTCTAAAAGTTCATCGATCAAAATCTTGCCATTCCACCCGTACCATATACGATTTCTTCTCATTGATGTTTTCTTGATTGCTTCATGTAGTCTAATGCTTCTTTCTTTTACAATATTCGTGTTGAGTCTTGGATATTTCGAGGCAACCGTTCCAGGACGTGCACTGTATCTTGAGGAATTAACAACGTCTGGTTGAGTTTCTTCAATTAGGCTTAGTGTCTCTTCAAAATCGCTTTCCGTTTCTGACGGGAATCCGGTAATAATATCTGTAGCAACTGATATTTCTGGTATCTTTTTTCTAAGTTCTTTTACTACATCAAGAAAAATTTTAGCAGTATGTCCTCTTTTCATTTTGCGAAGAATTCTTTCACTACCACTCTGCACTGGTATATGAAGAAATTTAAAGATCTTGTCATTATTGCGGTAGAGTGAAATCAATCTATCAAGAAACTTTGGAATGTACATAGGATTCATCATACCAACACGGATCTTATATTCTCCCTCAATATTGGAACACTTTTCCAATAATTCAACCAAATCAGTTTTCAAATCCAGTCCATAACAACCATTGTCGGTAGAAGTTAGCCAAAATTCTTTACAATTGGCTGCGACATCATCTTCCATTTGTCTAACTATTTCGCCAATTCTATAGCTCTTTAGGGCGCCCTTTGCTAATTTTGTTTGACAGAAACTACATTCACTTAGGCATCCACTGGAGATCTCAATAATACTAACTACTGGATTTAGTCTTATTCTTGGAAGATTTACCTTTGTTGGCATAGAATCTTCCAATGCAACAACCTTTTGACCGCTTAAAGAGGCAGCAACAACATCCGATGTTTTATCTAAGGACTGTGGGCCTAAAAGAGACGAATCAGGAGAGAAAGATTCAACTAGTTTTTTACTTGTTTTTGGAAGACATCCGGCAACAACTAGAGGTTTTTCTTTTGAATATTTTTTTATTCTTGAAATCATTTTGTGTTCAGTGGCATCTTTTACAGCGCATGTGACTATGATGTTAATATCAGAATTTTTTCTACTGTAGGTCAGGTCATATCCGTTATTGTAAAGTATACCTTTGATTATTTCTGCATCTGCAATATTAGCCGAACATCCAAATGCTTCAACCCAGACTTTTTTTTTATGACAGGTTTTAAAATTCCGAAAATCTAGACTGGTGTTAGTGCTCGAAAAATTTGAGAGCTGATTAACATTTTCCAATGTGATCAAGTATAATGGAAATTATTGGTACTATATCAATCAATTTATCTCAGACCCAATACATGACTCGTCATGCTGTACCTTTCTTATTTCAAATTCATACTAAATCAAAAAACTTTATCGAATTTGAAATTGACTAGTTCTTTATTCTCTTATTAAGGATACCCGATTTGATTATTTTTTCGGTGGCATTAATAAGTCTCTGAACATCTTTTGAATCATGTACAATTGAGATAGCACCCATCTTATGAGGTAAGAAAAATATTCCATATTTTGCCATCAATGAAAAATGATAGCCAGCAAGCATTTTATAATCAGATAAAGCTACATCATTTGCGTTCGTTATTTCATTTACTTTATCCGAAAGAAAATGTGTCAGAAAAAGGGAACCAATACCGGTTACTTGTGTTTTCATTCCATAGTCTGAAAATAATTTTCTTAAACCATTCCTCGCTATATCTCCTAATTTATTAATTTTATTATAAACTGTTTGACGGTTCTTACTAATGTAATCTAGTGTACTGTATCCCGCAGTCATGGTTAATGGATTTGATGAAAATGTTCCACCTCCAACATAACATAACTGTTCCTTATTCTTGTTCTCTACAGGATTAGCTACCTTCATTATCTCCTTTTTCCCACATACCACTCCTATGGGAAGTCCTCCACCAACAATTTTTCCGAGGGTAATCATATCTGGATTCAATTTATATTGAGAGGAAACACTCCCAAAATTCAATCTAAATCCAGTAACAATTTCATCTAAAATAAACAAAACATCATTTCTTTTACAATATTCTTCCAAACCTTTCAAGTAATTGATATCTGCAGGAATACAACCTCCACCACCCAGTAATGGTTCAATAATTATGCACGCCAAATCATCTTTTACACTATCTAGTAATTTGATAGATCGGTCTAAATCATTAAATGGAATAGATTCAACAAAATCTCCTTCCCTGCCAGTCATACCGACTCCCTCATCAATTTCAAATGGATAATTCACGGACTGCATCAAATCTGTATTGAATCCATGCCAGCCCCCAATTGTTTTACAAATAATCCTTTTTTTAGTCACAGCTCTAGCAATTCTAATTGCATACATTGTAGCTTCAGAGCCAGTGCTGCAGAATCTTAAAAGTTCGCTAATAGGGATGGATTTTTTTATGATTTCTCCTAGCTTAATGCTAATATTATTCGCAGTACCATATAGCGTTCCCCGGGGTATTTGTATATCAAGCTTCTTAACAACCACTTTTGGTGAATGACCGAGAATTAAAGCCCAATGCCCCATCCAGTAATCTACATATTTATTGCCATCAACGTCAAAAAGATGTTTATCTCTTGCCTTATTCACAAAAAAAGGATAGGGTCTGAAAAATCGAATATTATGACTAATGCCTCCTGGAAAGAGCTTTACAGAATCATCATAAAATTTTTTTGAGTTAGGAGTTTTTTTTTTATACAGATCCATCAGACTGTTGGATATCACTACAACAATCCTTTACAAGACCTATTTATTACGATTGTGAAATATCAAAAAAGAAATAAAAAAGTGTCATACAAAAGAACAATTTGACGAACTGAACAAAATAGTGAATTCTATCGTATTGAATGATTTTGAGTCCATCATCTAGTATGTTGTAATTCAGGTGCGTTGGGCTATTAGTAATGGCAGGCTGAACATCTCGCAAAAAGCTCGATGCGTACACCTCCATTCTATCAACGCTATCTTCTATAGCCGCCCTCCTCTTTACAGAAGGCTGTCTTTTCTCGGGAAAGGTTTCCTCCTTAGATGCTTTCAGGAGTTATCCTAAACAGCTTAGCGGCTCAGCTTGCCCTGTCGGACAACTGATAAACCAGAGGCTGCGCTGCCCTGTTCCTCTCGTACTATGGGCAACTTCCCCTCAAACAACTACACCCCTGTCAGGCAGAGACCGACCTGTCTCACGACGGTCTAAACCCAGCTCACGTT
>JAATVM010000249.1 GCA_014523495.1 Nitrososphaerales archaeon TH1920 | reverse complement strand
TTCTGCCTAGTCCGAGTCCTGAGTACTGATAAGTTCTGTCATGAAACTTGATATTTTCAGCATTGACCAAAGAGAGCATTCCGAAATATTCATGATCATCAAACACTACAGGCAGACCAAGATCATGCGATATTTTGGCGGATCCAATATTATGCGAATGTACAATATCAGGCCTGACTAGTTTTACCAATTGTTCTACCTGTTTTTTGACGCTGTGGTAATAGTATGGAATACCTATCATGGCAGCCGCATTCCACTTGACTCTATACATTTCTAAAAATGCAGCGGAATTAGAATTGCTGTTCAATCTTCCTCCAAAAAATACCTCATGACCGTTCTTCTTTGCCGTCAGTGCAGCCTTTTCTACCCTCCAATCAGGGAGTCCATCATCTGATAGGTGGAGTATTCTCATTCTAGCATCCTCTCGTCAGAGCAAATGAGTCATAAAGAAAATCCAAAGACAGATTCTGGATTGTCATTTCAGTTATTAGAATATACTGAAATATTAATTGAAGATAAAGATAAAATTTTTAAATTAAACTAATGAATATTACATTTTTAAAAGAGATAGATATAACTGCAAATTAAATGAATAGTTTCACCTTCAGGTTGGGAGCAGAAGTAGACTTATGAAAATTCTCATAACTGGCGCCGCAGGATTCTTGGGAAGCTACCTATCTGAAAAATATGTACTCGATGAGCATCTAGTATACGGGATTGATAATTTGATGAACGGTAACCTTAACAATATCCGCACTCTCTTGCACAAGAAGAATTTCAAGTTCATTCGGGGTGATATAGCGTTGAACGAATTATACTCCAAACTACCAAATGATTTTGATGCCATAATTCATCTTGCTGCTCAGATTCATGTTGATAGATCGATTGTGAATCCTGAAGAAACATTTAAAATTAATCTTGGCGGTACCCTGAAAATTTTGGAATTTGCAAGGATGAATGACATTAACAAGATTTTGTTTTCATCGACAAGTGAAGTTTATGGTTCTGCGGAATATGCTCCCATGGACGAGCGACATCCGTTATCAGCAAAACACCCATATGGAGTAAGCAAGATTGCAGCTGATAGATTATGTTATACTTATAATGAAACTTACGATCTAGGCGTTGACATAATTAGGTGTTTTAATTTTTTTGGTCCCAGACAAAAAGACACTGGTTACGGTGGGGTTATAGCAATTTTCATAAACAGAGTCCTCCAAAATAAACCCCCTATTATTTATGGTGACGGCAAGCAGACAAGGGACTATATGTTTGTAAATGATGCTGTGAGTGCGTATGATATGGTCTTACGGTCTAAAGGAAATCCAGGAAGAAATGGCATAAACTTTGGAAGTGGTAAGGAGATATCAATAAATGAGATTGCTGATTTAGTAATCAAACATGCTTCACCCGACAAAAAATTAAAGTCTATCCATGTTGATCCTAGACCTGTTGAGGTCCAACGGCTCCTTGCAGATATCTCAAAAGCCAAGAAACTGTTAAAATTTAAGCCACAATTTCAATTTGAAAGAGGACTTGCTTTATTGATAGATTGGTATAAAAACTACAAGTCAGAGTTATGGCTATATTAGCAGCAGTCTTCATGTTATGAAAATCAGTAAAGTATTAGTAACTGGAAGGTAGGGGCAGGCATCTGTGTGAATCTGAGATTCATCTGATTGAGCTTTGTTTATACAAGACTCTCAAACTTTATCCAGAGAGTATCTTTAATTGATATCGTCCTGATTTAATAGTTTATTATATGATATACTAATTCATTAGAATATGCGCATACTGCACATTCTTGATGCAGCCGGTGTAGCGTGCATATATTCAAAATTTCAACAAAAAAATGGACATGAATCCAAGGTAATCTGGAACAAGGATGTTGGAGACAAATACGGGATTTATGACTACTATAAGGATTATATAATCAATGTGTCGTATGCGGATTTTACCGAAAGATGCCTTCGGGAAGGAGAAACTGCCGACGTAATTCATGTCCATGGATTCATAGACATATTATTCAAACTACACAAGAAATTCCACAAATCAAAGAAGATCATTTTGCATTATCATGGCACAGATATTCGTGGACTAAATAGACAAGGACTTCCACACCGATCACGATTATCAGATACTGTAATTAGACTGAAGAGGCTGTATAGGAAAAAGATTGGTCATTCAAAGGCTCAGAAATTAGCTGATGCAGTATGTGTATCTACTCCTGATTTGTTACCATTGGTTAGAAATGGCATTCATATTCCGATTCCTATTGACACGGACCATTTTAAACCAGACAACAATTCAAGTGTAGAACTGAAAGAAGCATTTACTATGAATTCAGAGGTAACAAACATACAGTGGGCTCTTGACTATTGTAAGAAGAATGGCATTAATCTCAATATTGAAGTTTTTGATAGAACTAAGAATCCAATAATGTATAAGGACATTCCTGACTTTATAAGAGGATACAAAACATACGTAGATATTAGATACGTTAATGATACTGTTATAGAGAATCTAAGTAGTACGGCCCTCCAAGCACTCGCATCCGGACTCAGGGTACTGGATTATAAATTGCAATTTCGTCAAGGGCTGCCCCCAGAGCATAATGCTGTGAATGTGGTTTCTCAACTTTCTGGAATTTACAAAGATCTCAACCTCTTGTAGTAGCGTAGAATAAGATACCATATCCAGTGCATAATTTTCAAATCTACAAAACTGTGGTCGGTTATTTAGCAACTGAAAATTTAAAGTTGTAGCTAAATTTTCATTTTCTTTGGGGATAACAACCAGCATTGTTGCCATGCCAAGAGATTCCGGAATGGCATTAGATGTCTGGGTAAAAAAGTCTTGAATTCCAAGATTTGAATATTTGTTTCCTTACAAAAGATCTCAAAATCTTTTACTGACCAAAAGTGCAGATGTGTAAAAGATTGTCGGGGTACATATCCTCTTAACATTTGTATTCGCCATTTTATGTAAGCACTGTTAGGAATAGTTACTATCACACCCTTTTTTGCATGATTAACTGCGTCAATTAGAATTCTGTGAGGATAAGCTGTGTGTTCGATTACTTCTAGCAATAATATGTAATCATAGGAAGTATCGTCTGGAAGACCTAACCCATTAGTGATATCGCGTACTTCGGTTTGAATTCCAAGCTGCTTTGCTTTTTGGCATGCTGTAGCTGAGATGTCCAGCCCTAATACCTTCACTTGCTTATTTTTTATGAGATACTCTGAAACAGTCCCATCACCAACTCCAACATCCAGAACCGTCGAATTTGGTTCAATCCAGTCCTCTACTAATTTAGCTCTAGACAAGTTACCGGTGTTTATGGCGGAGTGATACTTTTCGTAATCTTCAAACACTTCCGGAAAACTCATACTATTTTGAGTAAGAGCCGTCCACGACTCTCGCAATATTGTCCATCCAAGCATTACTCCAAAACGAGGAGCCTTACGTGATTTCATCATATTGATTGTGGAAATATGCTATATTTGATTTAATTGATATCAATTCTTGTGTAAACATCTTGTAGTTTACTAAAATCCATAATTTACATCTGACAACTATTATTAATTATCCAATATCGTTGTCGATTTTTACCAATAGTAATTTCTAAATGATAAATTGATTAGTTATTGAATAATACTGGAAATAAGTTCATTAATGACTTGCGATGTCCTACCGCTACCAAATACAGATTTAGAATATTTAGAATTTGGTGATGGCCTTCTGACTGCATCAACTATTTTCTTGCTATCAACTCCTGTAAGGACATTCCATTGTCCTTTGATAGTTTCCACCCACTCTGTATTCTTTCTCATTGTAATACACGGTATCTTTAATAGATATGCTTCCTTTTGTATTCCACCTGAATCAGTAACGACTTTTAACGCATTTTGAAGCAACGCTATAAAATCTATATATCCCACTGGGAGTAACATTTTAACATTAGAGCATTTTAAGAGTCTATCTAATAATCCAAAAGTTTTAAACATTTTCTTTGTTCTAGGATGGATAGGAAACACAATTGTATTATCAACAAGTGATTCGAACGTCTTTAAAAGCTGAATAAAATAGTCCTTTGTACCAGTATTTTCCGCGCGGTGCATTGTAAGTAGTAAATACGATCTGGATTTTAGACCTAGTATATCAAGTATCTCCGATTTTTTAGAAATTAATTTAGTCTTGTCAATAATTTCAACTGATAGATCTCCTGTACAGTATACTTTGCCTCTTATTCTTTCTTTTTTTAGATTATTCACAGCATTTAGAGTAGGTGCAAATAGATAATCGCTTAGATGATCAGTTAAAATTCTATTATTTTCTTCAGGCATTGTAGAATCATAACTACGCAATCCAGCCTCTATATGTCCTAATTTTATACCACACTTGTTTGCACATATGGCTCCGGCTAAGGTTGAATTAGTGTCACCATAAACAAGAACAAGATCAACTTGTCTTTGTGTAAGCTTTTCCTCTAGACGTTTGACTATTTCCCCTATTTGGAAACATGAACTTCCTGATCCTACACCCAGGTAAATGTTTGGTTTTGGAAGCTCAAAATCGTTAAAGAAGATATCAGACATTTCATAATCATAGTGTTGGCCGGTATGAACTATCAGATGTTCGATTCCTGAACTACTTAGTGATTTATGGACAGGTCCCATCTTAATAAAGTTGGGGCGAGCACCTACCACAGAGGCTACTTTCATTTACGTAAGAAATTACCAAAACTAAATATAAATATCCACTAGTTTTTCGATCACGGATTAAAATCTCAAAACTATTGGCTATTCTTAGACTAACAATGATATTAAATTTAGGTGGACTTACTGTTCTAATGTTTCAGTAGTCTTTAATCCCAATATTTGCTTTATCCTTGTCTTCTGTCTAATTCTTATTGCTTTTCTAATTTCCGGGTCATACATGCTATCATATCCCTCTTTTTTTGGTTTATACGATAGGTAATAATACAACATGCGAATTGCTCCAAGTCTACCCATTGGCCTTCCCGTCAAAAAACATTGCATAAATCTGCCAATTACAAAAAGTGGATGATATCCAAGTGTTCTCATGCTTGCACCAAATTCGTAAAAATGGTGATTAGCTCCGAGTTGTCTTGTATGTGAAAATCGTGCATCGTTATTGACTACATTCTTGAAACCATGATATAATGACAATTGTAAGATGACAGATTCATATCCCATTTTCTCTGGGTAGCTCCCGAGAACATCATTAAAGAAAGAATTTCTGACAAACCTTCCTGCTCCATGTGGAGTGGCATAACTATTATTGTCATAGTTTCCTGAAGAAACAGCTATTCTATTATCACTGTCCATATTGTGCATTATCTTCTCGGCGTAGAACTCTTCATAATGGGTATCATCGGTACTTATCATGTGATAATCAGTAACCTCCAAATTTAGGTCCCTAGCAAAATTTATTGCATTATTCCAATTTTTCACTACCCTTCCAATATCATATCCTAAATCAGGATTTGTAATTACATGAATGTTATTATTTTTTAATTTTAGTGCTTCCAATATATTATGAGTGTTATCAGTTGACCCATCATCAATAACTATAATGTATTTAGGCTTAATTGTCTGTTTTAGCAGTGAATTGATAGCATTTTCAATTTCATTGTCAGAATTCCGGCAGGTCACAATCGCATAGTAGCTTCCCACAGGTATAATGAAAATAATGCACTTTAAACACCTTTTGCTGGATACAATTCAACTTAGTATCCATTTATGAACCTCGATCAAGGATAAATAATTTGGTTCTAATTTAAGTAAGCCATCACAGACTATTTGTCCTGACCATCTCTTGATTTTCCTTCCTTATCTGACAACTTGCCTGTACCGTAGAGTCTAGTTTCCCCTCTTGTAATTCTAAGGAGGGATTCTCTCATCAATTTCTTATCTTCTTCGCTCACCTTACCTTCAATAAGATCAATTACATACATCCACATTATTGCCCCTACCTTATTTTCCCTAAACAGAGCGTCCTGTTCGACTTTCCATTGGCTTTTCCTGTGCCAATATCCTAGTATTATGCTAAGTGGTACGTAGAGCAAGATGAACAATATCGCAAAACTCCAAATACTATTAAAAATCCCACTCAAATAAGGAACCGTGTCAATTAATAGTTTATACTGAATTGTTATAAAATTAGCAAAAGTCATTGCAAAAACTAGGTATATACTATGTCCATTGCGGAAATCTAACCAGCGTCTCCTAAACCAATCTGTATTATATGAAGTAGACATAGGTAGACTTAGTGTCATTCTTTTACAAATACATTCCGTTCCATTATGGTATATTCCAGAATTATCACAAATAGTAATCTAAAACATGAGATAGAAAATTTAAATAGAAATAACACAATATTTGCCATGATTTTTCAACAAATTATTCTAAAATCGTGGAGGTAGCAAATGAATACTATTAACGGGAAAATCGTGGTTATTGGTAAAAACTACTGGCATTACCAAAAATTAAGATGACGTTTTGCTATAGTGCTTTTAACAGTCTATTCATTTGTTCAAAATCAATACCAAATCCAAATCGTTTTTCTTCTTTCTTCATATTTCTATACATACTCATAAGTAACTTGAAGTGTTTAATAGAATTGAGTTTTCCATCCATCTTTAATCTAACTATTCTGTAAACATCGTCATAATACCCGAATTTTTTAAGAATTCTCTTTTCGTAAAGTCCTGCATCAAAGGTTGAATCTTTATTTAAAACATCTATGAAAATATTACAGCAAATTAGAGATGGGATGATCCCTTCACCGAGCAAGGGAAAAACACATCCTATTGATTCACCAACACCTATTATGTTATCAATATGGAAAGGTAGCATGCGTTTAGGAGGAGACAGTCTTATAGGCCTTCCAATTTTTCTCAATACCTGGGCACGAGGGTTTTTTACAAAGAATTCTGATATTCCATAATATTTTCTATCAATATCACCAGCTCCGATATATGCTCGGCCATTTCCCAACGGAAAAAACCAGAAATAACCTCTAGCTCCCTTGTAGCCGATCACGTAAAATTCATCAACTCCGCTGACATTTTCGACAAGAAATTCGTATGAGGGTATTATGAAATCATGGGGGGATCTAGGAAGGAGAGATCTGTGAAATCCAGTACAATCTATGATATAATCAAAATTCGAAAGAAAATCTGACTCTGGAGTACAGTGAAATCCATAGTTTATCTTTAATCCTTCGCAAAGATCCCGTTCCCAAAGATACTTATCATATGTGACCAATCCTTTAAGATCCAAATATTCTACTTTTTCGTCAGGAAGGTCCATCCTCAATTTTTTTCCGCGATGAAGAACATAATTGTCAAAATCAAGGCCTGCATTTTTGGAAAATATTTCCAATACGTTTTTTGAAGCTCCCCATGCACATACTGGCCAATGTGATTCCTTTCTTGTGGCTTCAAAGATCTCTATTTGGTGCCCATCTCCTTGAAGACGATTTCCAAGGTAGGATCCCGCCACTCCTGCACCAACAATAGCCAGCTTCACGCTATTCTTGACATAAAAATTGTTTATATTTCTTGTTAAGAATGGATACTCTAATTCTACTATTTAGTCGCGGGCAAAATTGGCGGCACTTGACTATAAAATGTCAGTTTCATTTTCAAATTTGGCGAAATGTGGAGGTGATTATCAACCCAGTCTCAATAGACAATTTCTCGTCTCCTACAAAAATTTAGTAATAATCTTAATCTCTCATAATAAACTTTCATGATTTCATAAAGTGAATAGGAAAAGAATCAGTGAACGCATATTAAAAAATTTAGTAAAATTATACTATTATGAAAGAATTTAATATTTATTGTATCTAGTAGAAGAACTACTTATACTGCAACTTAGTTACAATAGAAAGAAGAGTTCGACTTAAATAGTTAGTAATGTAGCCCTATTATGGATGCAACAAACAATGTCATACATCTTAGCAACAATATTAGTAGCACTAGCAACTTTTAGTGGCATAAACATGCAGAATTCAATGCAAGCAGCACTGGCACAAGAACCATTGTCGAGTCCAGCATGCGGTCAAGTAGTTCATGGTAACGTGACATTAACTGCAAATCTTGTCTGCACAGGAGATGGACTAATTGTCGGAGACGATAACACAACCATTAATTTAAATGGATACTCTATCAATGGACCAGGAGATAATAGTTCTAAAGTAGGCGTAGCTATACCCCACTCAAATGGTGTAGTTGTCCAAGGTTCAGGCTCTATTCGTGATTTCCAGGCAGGGATTTTGATAACTGGCTCTGAAGGTACTGAAATAAATAGAGTTACATTTGAAGGAAATAAGATAGCTGTCTTCATGACCGGTTCGATTGGAAGTACTGTTGAACAGAACTTTATTGGACCAAACACAATTGGTATCGCGTCACACTCATCCATCGGACCTCAAATACACGCCAATATGATGACTGGCAATGATCTTGCAGGAGTAACACTTGTCAATACAGACAAAGGACTAGTAGACGCCAATTCAATTGGTGGAAGCAGGAACGGTATATTCCTGGATGCACAGAGTACAAAGAATACCATACTGTATAACAACGTACTAAAGAATGATGTCGACATAAATAATGCTGACGGGTTGCCATTGAACATTAATGGAAATGAATTACTAAAGAACAACTGCTTCGTTAGTCAACCAAGTGGTGGATGCAATCCTCAATAAGGCACAACACAGTCGACGTAGCTGAGTCAAAAACTACAAACCTCATTTTTTTATTTTAATTAAGATAAAAATAGTCTTATATTATTTAATTTCCATTTTGAGAGAAATGAATTCATTATCTATTCTCTTACTGTAGCTTCTCATCTCAGAAGCTAATTGCTCTGCATTTATTTTTGACACACAGTTGAGGATCCCGCTTTATCTATTGAAAATCTATACTAGCATCGTAATTTTGCTTTATGTACCAACCAATGTTTTCTTACCAGAGATTTTTCTTTTAGGCATGTTTCTAGACAATACCTGACTTTTTTTGTTCTATGTGCATTTGGCGCAATAATTCAACATTCGTTAGTGTTTGTTTGTCGAGTATTCTCATATTCAATATGCCTCATCGTTAATCTTGGCTGTTTGTATTGCATCTTTAGGTAATTTTTTAATAAGAAATTAACATTTGGCGAAAAGATCTGGGAATAATTTGAAAATTTCAACCTAACGTCAATTTTTAAATATTGGATGGAAAGTTCATAATGTTTCGAAATTCATATAATGTAGAGAAACGTTGAATAGTGCATGACTATAGAAAAAAAAGATATTGCGCTTGTTTTAGTAGGTATGTATGCTTTGTTTTTAATTTGCTATATCTCTGAAAATTCGCATCTAGAAATCTTTGTATATGCACAAGTTTCACAAAATACATCGGATAATAGCACAAATGGTACATCTATTGCCAATGTAACAACTATTCAAACTGTTAATGATTCGAATACTACTAATGTTATACCTTATGTTTTAAACGTAACAAATAGTTCCGACACAACATCACAGGTTGTCAACCAAGTCATTCAAGCAATTAGCGGCGGACAATCTACATCTTTGCAACAAGTATTGGACGCTGTAAGTAAGGGAAATGCGTCATCATCGTCACTCGAGCAAGTAATAGATGCTGCAAGTAGTGCATTGAATAATCAGAGTACTAATAATGCTACTAACAATACAAGTAATAATGCAACGTTAGGTCCATACTGAGAAAATAAAATATTTTTCATTAGTGTGACAGAATTGCCCTTTTAGTTTTTTGTTTATTATTTATTCAAATATTTACTTTCTATTCTATATCTTATGTATTTGTCTTCCATGGAAAACCTTGGTGGATGGGGATCAAGTGTTGGGTTCCTGCAATTTGTACATTCATCACGAAGTGTATATATCTTGCAAAAACTACATTTTCTTAATCGATGTTTAGTGACTTTCCCTCATCTCCTATTTTTCTTAGAATCTTCGCGGACAAAATTAAATAGCCCTACCTTTTTCCCTACCAAGTTTGAAATTTTCTCAATGGCATTATTCAATGTCTTTTCAGCAATCTTGTAATTTTCTGCCTTGGCAATTATCCGATAACGAGGAGCAGCTATGTACGAAATTTCAATCGAAGTATTATTTTTATTTAGTTCTGCTGAAGATAGGACGTTCTTTATAATTTCAACACCTTGTGGCTCATTTATGTTGATTTCTATTACTCCTCGAATCTCAACACTGGGAATCTGGATTTTTTTGCTTTCTTCCGCTATTGCCGTTCTTACCTCGTCTGTAATATCAAGAAATTTTATAGAGTCAATTCCCTTGAATGCAACTGTTTCAAACATATCATAAAGATAATCAAATTTTTGCAATATCATTTCCTGAAGCTCCTTAACCTTATCATCACTCATACTGGTTTTAGTTTTAATCATATGCATAAACGCAGAAGCCTTTTCACTCTTCTTTACTTCGATAAGTTTGGATTTCCTTTCTTCACGTGATACCTGTTTGAGTGAAAGGTCTACTTCAACCCTTGATTTGTCTACTCTTATGACCTTAAGTACAGTCTTTTGTTTTGGTCTTACATATCTCTCTATATTCCTAATCCATCCTGTTGCAATTTCAGATACGTGTAGAAATGCTGTTAATTCTTGATACTCATCTAAAGAGACATAAGCTCCATGACCGGTAACTTCCTTTACGGTTGCAATTACCAAATCACCGGCTTCAGGAAGTTGCTTGATATCAGTGACCATTTAGAAAATACGCACCTTGGTACTATACTTTAAGTTTGCTTAATATCTGATTATTTTTCAAAAATCAATCCCCCTTTTGGCCTTAAATCCTTTTTTATAAGGATGTTTTATCTCTTTCATTTCAGTAACCAGATCTGCTAACAAGATGATTTCTTCACAAGCATGATTTCCTGTGAGAATTAGTGACAGACGTTTTGGACGATTTTGAATTATTCTCATGACATCTCCTAATTGTAACAATCCAAGATGTACAGCATAATTAATTTCATCCAAAATAATGACATCATACTTATCAAGGGATATCTTTTGTTCTACTATATCCAGCGCAGTTTCTGCTGCTCTTACATGTTCCTCAAAAGCATGGTCATCATCAATAATTCCGATAAATCCTTTTCCTGCTACTATCAATTCAAGATCTGGTTCTAGTTTCTTTAAACTATTCAGTTCTCCATAATGCCACTCACCTTTGATGAATTGAACCATGCAAACTTTGAGTCCATGTCCAATGGCTCTCAGCGCAACTCCCAATGATGCCGTTGTTTTACCTTTTCCATTACCAGTGTATACTATGACAATGCCATCATTTGTATCGTTTTCTTTGTCCATCTATAATTACCGCAATCACATTTTATATCATGGGTTACTTAGATATTATTCAATTAATTAGTATCCTATATTGATTGCGCGCCTACTGAATAGCTCTGTTTGCATTTCAGTCGACAATCTATTGACTCACTTGCATTAGTTGTCTAAAAAATCATAAATTCCATTCATTATAACTCTCAATTATGAAAGCAATGTCATTTAGTAGAATTGAAATCCAATTTCTTCGTTCAAATGAAATTTGTAGAGTTGCAACCTGCAAAAACAACTTACCACATGTCACTCCCGTTTCATATATATTCAATGATGGTAAATTTTATTTCGCAACTGACTACAACACAGTAAAATACGCCAATTTGAAAAAGAATAACAGAATATCACTAGTCGTTGACACTTTCGAAAATAATAAGAATAGCGCCATAGTTATAATGGGAACTACTATATTCATTCAGAGAGGAAAAAAATTTGAAAATTTGTATGATCTCTTTTACGACAGATTTGAATGGGTGAGGGACGGCCCATGGAAACAAGGTGAGGCTCCATTCGTAATGGTAATTCCCAAAAGTAAGGTTAGTTGGGGAATTTAAGACAGAACTGGTTAGGTCACAATCTGATAATGATTTACAAGAAAATTGAAAATTCTATTGGAGAATTATGTAAATACTTAATCCCAATTAAACACGAATATTACCTGGGCAATGGAAGTAGAGTTGCAATATGTACGTTGTCTAGCATCAAATTATTGATAGAAATTTCAAATGATACTAAAGTGATGAATAACGTCGCCATTGTAGGAAGATTACTGTCTGAAAATAAAGGAATTGACAAAATCATAAAATATTGTCTTACAAATAAGGAACTTGTACATCTTATAGTGTGTGGCAAAGATGCTCGTGGTCATAGAGCTGGCGACGCACTAATTGCACTATCTAATAATGGGGTTACAAAGGAAGGTAAAATCATCATGTCAAAGAGCCCCTGTCCTCATATAATGTCAACCTATGAGGAAGTGCAGTCGTTCAGAAATCGCATTATCATTCATAATCTGATTGAAGAGACAAATCTAAATTCTATAACGTCATATTTGGATAAATTAGGTTAATAATTCATTTTTTTTCTTTCTTTGTTTAGGTTGTTCTTTTTTGAATAGTACTTTAGAATATCTTCAGGTGTCATATTCAATTCAATCGTAGCCTGAAGGACAAAATGCCAGATATCTATCAATTCTTCTTTTGCATCTTCAATATTAAAGTCGGTGGGATTTTTCCACCATTTCCAATTCGTTAATCTCTGAAGTTCTATTGCTTCATGTATTATTGCAGTGCATAGTAATGAAATTCTCTCTTCAGCCTTTGAAGGATATCTTGGAGATGCTAAAACGGACGCTAGATCCCTCTGCATCTCGATTAATTTTTCCAGTTTATCCACTTACAAATCATAATAATTCTTTAATATAGATTTTAACCTTCCATGAAGATGGAATGGAGTCGTGCTTCCTATCGATTTGAAAGATCTAGATATGGAAGTTCTCCATTAGCATCTTTTTATTGTATATCGTAGAAAAAATACTAATAAATGTTTCTACTGTTGTAAATATAATATGAAATATAAATAATCTCCATGTAATTTACATAATTTCTTATTTGTCGATGTAATAAGTAAATCCTTCAATATAATTCTTATTAAGTTCGATTTTACTTATTTTCAAAGATGTAAGAACAACTATCTAAATATTAATGACTTTGAGGATCATATCCAATGAAACTTCCCATTAAACTAGAAATATCATCGATAATCATGAAGCCCATCAGGTAGGATTGTGAAGTATGATTTGCCAGCTGCTAATGGTTTTGTTGATTTAGCAGAGAATTTTGATTCATCAACTTTAACTGCCTTAAGCTCTAAAGTCGCATGAGCAAGGTTGGATATTGTTTTATTCAATAGTTCGTTATATGGAAGAATTTTTTTCAAATACATTAGTTTCTGGATCTTTATTTTCTCTTTTTAAAGAGGTCGAACTTGTAATAACAATTGCCATGTCATTGTCAATTGCACTTAAAGCAAGGTCGTGCAAGTGCTTTCTGAGACGAATTTGTATTGATATTGATTTTTTATTTTCGTTTAAAAATAAGTAACTGAAATTATCAATAATTACTAGAATCGGATGTAAATGTACGGCATAATTGACAAGAACCATCTGAACATTTGTCGATAATATCCTCAATCTTCTTATTCTAAGTAGTATCGAATCTGAATCTTGTTTATCTTTAATGTATGAAAAAATTTTTTCGGGCCGGAATAATCCCTGTGTATCACCAAATATTACAGACGAATCTTTGTAATGTCGTGCAGCGTTGACACATAATGAATAGCAAAAACTAGATCTGGCTTCTCTCGAGTCAGACAAGATATTCGTAATTAAGCCTGTTCTGATTCCCCCACCTAGTAGCTCATCAATTGAAGAAGATCCTGTTGTGATTATGCGCATAAAACTATACTCTATAATTATTTATATACAATGTCCTAGATCTTGGGAGAAACTTTTTATTGTCGATCTTATTTTTTGAAAACAAAAGTGATAACCTAATATGTCATCATCTCCGCAGCAACCAAAAAGACCGTTAACAATTTTACAGCGCTCATTAAATATGAAAGTATCTGTCAGACTTAAAAATGAGTTGGAGTACAGAGGAAGGATGAATAATGTAGATTCATATATGAATTTAATACTGTTGGATGCAGAAGAATTTAATGGCGCAAATCCCGTTGCAAATTATGGGAAAGTAGTTATTAGAGGAAACAATGTGTTATTCATCAAAATAGAAAAAGATCTCTAAAAAAAGAGATACTCTTGGGGATTGACGTAAACAAAAATGGGAAGGCGGCATCTTTTTACTTCAGAAAGTGTAACTGAAGGGCATCCAGATAAGATATGTGATCAGGTTTCTGATTCGCTACTTGATGAGTTAATTTCTCAGGATCCAGATTCCAGAGTAGCAATAGAAGCTATGACTACTACCGGTATTGTATTTGTGGCAGGAGAAGTAACTTCTAAAGCAAAAATTGATTCTCAGGAGGTTGTTAGAAACACAGTGAAGGATATAGGGTATGATAATCTAAAATATGGATTTGATGGAAATAGCTGTTCTGTTTTAACTTCAATTCATGAACAAAGCCCTGATATTTCTATGGGTGTTTCTAAAAATGAAGACGGAGTACAAGTTACAGGTGATCAAGGCTTAATGTTTGTAT
>JAATVM010000248.1 GCA_014523495.1 Nitrososphaerales archaeon TH1920 | reverse complement strand
GTTGGATTTGCACCATCTGATGTTGGATTTGCACCATCTGATGTTGGATTTGCACCATCTGATGTTGGATTTGCACCATCTGATGTTGGATTTGCACCATCTGGATTCTGAGACGATGCAGTTTGTTGGGATCCCGCTGCTCTATATGCTTCAGTACTTATTTCACCTACGATATTTTTTAAGCCTTCTATTTTCTTTTTAATTTCTTCGATATTATTTGAAGAAACAGATTCCTTTAATACCTTTACTGCGTTATTCACTTTCTCTATTTGTTCCGGCTTAATTTTATCTTTTAAATCCTGTTGAGTCAATTTTTCTGCAGTGTATATTAGATTATCTGCTTCATTCTTTACTTCAGCATCTTCTTTCTTCTTTTTATCCTCTTCTGCAAATTGGTCTGATTCCTTCTTAAGTCTTTCAATATCATCTTTAGATAATTTGGTATTTGCAGAAATTGTTATTTTTGATTCCTTAGAGGTAGCTAAATCTTTTGCGGTAACATTCAGAATGCCATTTGCGTCAATGTCAAAAGTAACTTCTACTTGGGGTATTCCTCTGGGGGCTGGCGGTATTCCAGATAAATTAAACATCCCTAGCGAAACACAATCAGCTGCCATAGATCTTTCACCTTGCACTACATGTACGGTCACTGCGTTCTGATAATCTGCTGCAGTAGTAAAGACTTTGCTTTTCTTTGTCGGGATCGTGGTATTTCTTTCGATGAGTGGTTCTTTTAAACCCCCAAGAACTTCAACTCCTAATGTGAGCGGAGTCACATCTACTAGAAGAATATCAGTAGTTACATCTCCCGCAATAATAGCCGCTTGGATAGCTGCGCCCATAGCAACGGCTTCCATAGGATCAATGCCTCTTTCAGGCTCTTTACCCATTACATTTGTAATAAATTGTCTCACAATCGGCATACGTGTAGGTCCTCCAATCAAAATTATCTTCTCAATGTCTGAGGGTTTTAGCTTTGCGTCTTCGATAGCCTGTAACATGGGAGCTCTACATCTTTCAATTATTGGCCTGAGTAATTCTTCCAATTTTGATCTGGAAAGTGTTAAGACTAAATTTTTGGGACCTGTCGTTGGATCATAAGACAAGAATGGTAGGTTTACTTCAGTGGTCATTACATTAGACAACTCAATTTTTGCCTTTTCAGCTGCTTCCTTTATTCTCATCATTGCGGCCTTATCATTATGAACATCTATAGAATTTTGGTTCTTAAATTCCTGAATGATATATTCTACAATAGAATTATCCATATCTGTTCCGCCCAGCTGTGTATCACCAGACGTACTCTTTACCTGAAATACACCACCACCCATTTCCATTATAGTAACGTCTAGAGTTCCTCCACCAAAATCGAATACCATAATCTTCAAGTCTTTGTTTACTTTATCTAATCCGTAAGCAAGTGACGCCGCAGTAGGTTCGTTAATAATTCTTACCACTTCTAGACCGGCAATTTCTCCAGCATCTTTTGTTGCTTGTCGCTGATTATCATTAAAATAAGCTGGAGCAGTTATTACTGCTTTGTCCACAGTTTCACCTATATAAGATTCAGAATCTCTTTTTATTTTTTGCAAAATAAAGGAGGATATCTGCTGAGGAGTATATTCCTTGCCATAGACCTTAAATTTAAAATCAGTTCCCATTTTTCGTTTTGCTGCCATTACCGTACCTTCAGGATTTGTAACCATTTGTCTCCTTGCAGGTTCGCCTACCAGCAACTGGCCATCCTTTGTGAACGCCACATAAGACGGAAAAGCTTTTCCGCCAATTGATGTTCCCTCCGCAGCCTGTATTATTGTTGGTTTTCCTCCAATCATAACCGAGGCTGCAGAATTGCTTGTTCCAAGATCTATTCCAATAATTTTACCCATAATCTCTTTTCACTACTCCTTATCTTTTTCATTGATATCTTTATTTGTAACTGTTCTTTTAGATAAAATGACTGAAGATGGTCTTAAAACTTTATTGTTTAATAAATATCCCTTTCTTACCACTTCCATTATAGTATTATCGGTAACCAATTCATTAGATACAAAACCAATCGCATCATGAACGTTTGGATCAAACGGAGTTCCCATAGTTTCAATTTCTACCAATCCTTCATCTTTCATAAATCCCTCAAAGTTTGTCATAATGCCCTTTATACCTCCAATCACAGTAGAATCATATTTGCCATATTTTAGAGTTTCAAGAGCCAATATACAATCATCATAAATCTTAAGTATTTTAATGAAAAGATAACCCCTATTCTCTTCAATTTTTGATTCCATTTGTTTTTCTATTTGTTTCCGGTAATTATCAAAATCTGCCATGAGATATCGAAGTTTTGATAAATTTTTGTCAGAGACTTCTTTTTCCTTTACAAGCTCACCTTTCAAGAATTCTATTTCTCTATTCAATACTTCATTCTCCGTAATTTCGGAATTGAGTTTATCGTCCCCATTGTTATCCGTATTCAATACTTCATTCTCCGTAATTTCGGAATTGAGTTTATCGTCCCCATTATGCGTTTTTTCGTACATGATTGAAAATGTTTTGAGTCATCTCAGATAATTAGATATCGTTAATTTGAATTAACAAATCAAAAAACATAAAAACCAAATCATGGATCCTTGTTAATATATCATAAATTGGAAGATGAAGAACTAAGGCTGATAAACGAAAAAAGAATGAAAAAGTTGCAACAATTAATAAATGAAAAGGAACTTTTAAGAAATATTAGACTGCCACTAAATCTAGAGGATACCACATTCTTTCAAACAATTAACAAATTCCCAATAATGTTGGTAGATTTCTGGGCTCCTTGGTGTGGCCCATGCAGGATGATGTCTCCAATCATTGATCAGATTGGTAAAGATTATCTGGGGAAACTGGTTGTAGGAAAAATAAATGTTGATGAAAATCCATTGATAGCAAGACAATTTAGTATATCTAGTATCCCCACATTAATGTTATTTAAGAGAGGTAAAGAAGTAAATAAGATCATTGGATCCATATCTAAAATTAAAATAGATGAAATGGTAAAAATGCATCTCAATTAGATTAAATTTTGAAAAATTTATGATACTCTTGTTTCACTTATTAGTAAATCTGAAATAGACATAATATAATGTAAATTACAATTTTGTAACATAATTACTTCGCTAGAGTAGTAACAATACTTTTCGGAATTCGCTTGCATATTTTATGTCAGTTAAATATCATATATCAATATTGAATAACTGCGGCGCATATATCGAACCTCCTCTTACTTTCTTTACTCTTGCCACAGAGAGATAATGTGGCCATATGGTGATAATAATTGAACCCTCTGGAACTCCCTCTGGAGATTCAATGATTACTATATCATTAGGATTTACGCCATATTCATTCAAAACTGTTATACTTCTTTGCACCAGCTCTGAAGACATCCCACTACTATAAAGATAAACTTTATCAACGTAATCTATCTTGGAATCCATTTCTATTTATTGAGAGTTGTATATGTGATAAATCCTTATCTGAATCTGATTCGAGTTATAATTCATCAATGTGGAATTTGGATCTACATCCCATACATTCATAAATTTCATTTCCAACCGATCCACTTACAGTAAATCTAACAATTGTGGTACACTTGGGGCATCTCCCTTCCACTGTTCTTCTACTTTTATGCGGTCGTGATGTACTCTTTCTTCTTCCCATGATCCACAATGAATATCGATTAGCTGATTTATAAATCCGCGGTGATTGCTAAATAATGATAGGATTTCTAACCTAATTTGCCGAATTTAGTTCCAAAGAATCTGTTCGATATTCTCTATTCTTTCTATTAATGGGTCTATAAATAATCATTGACTGGGGGATATTGGATTTTTGCGTTCGATGAACAAGAACAACCAAACCCCCACAGTTTGTGTTTGAAGGCATTAAATTGTAATACGTGTCAATTATAAATGACTAATATTCACAGGATATGTGATTTTGGTACCAATAAACCGTCAACCACAATAACTCTGATCGTTAAAACCAAAATTTCAAAAAATTTAATCAATTTATTCTGATGTGCTCATATTGTTTGGATTAAAAACTAAATTTAATTTACGTTTATATCTAGGTTTTTCGAATAAATATTGTTACTTTTGAATTAATTACAATATATGCATTTACTAAAGTAATTATATAACTGTAGCTCGATTATATTGAAGTGTCTAGGAAGGTAGATAAAAAAGTAGCTAGCATATCAGATTTGGATAGAAAATTATTAAAGATTTTACTATCGCCAAATGCTGATACAAAATCCACCAAAGGTTTATCAGCAAAATTAAGCATACCCATGACTACCGTTAGAAGGAGACGTAAGCGGTTAGAAAGCAAATTCTTAAAGATGCATTATGTATTGGATATAGAGAAATTTGGTTGGAAGCGTGTTGACTTTTTTATTTCCATAAGGGATGGGATGGTAAATGCTGTTGCTAATAAAATGCTCAATTTTGATGAAGTAACATACATCGGGAAGAGCATAGGGGAACATACAATTGATCTGAGAGTAGAAACAATTCTTAAAGATAATGCGTCAATTCTTGACTTCCTTGAAAAAATAAAG
>JAATVM010000247.1 GCA_014523495.1 Nitrososphaerales archaeon TH1920 | reverse complement strand
CTTGTTTTTCTTCATCACTTGGTAATAATTGGACCATCAATGGAGTTCATAACAAAATATTTATACTTGTTAAAACTCGCTGTAGATTCAGAATTAAAATTAAAACCTTAATCTGCATTATTTCAAAAACCAATAATGTTTAAAACCTATGTGGCGCTTTACAAAGTATGCGTAGAGAGTATTTTAGCCATGGTAGCTGTGCTCAAAAATATGCCTCTCCTCGTTTTAATAGAAATAATCAGTTAGTTGGAAAGACCGTGCAACCAATGAAACTTAGTCATTTAATCGCATTTAATATCAAAGAAAATAACGACCTAATATCGGGGATTCTGACAATAGAATTTGATTATTATTCATTCGACGGTAGTATAAAATACCGTAATATACAATATACTGATTCTAGATTAATTAAACACATCGAGGGTAACCCGATTGTGATGAAAAACATCGATTCGTACCTCAGAAAAAATCTATTAGAATCTGAATATGGTTTCAAATTCTAATTTCCAGATAAAAATGGCTTTTTTTAATTTCCAAACCTAATATGCCATCTAGTCAACATATTTTTTTACAATTTGAACTAGATCATTCATCCTAATGGGTTTGTTGAAGAATTCATCGGTATGGATCTCAGTAAGTTGATTTCCCTCTATTTCGAAAGCCGTCATTAGAATTACCTTTATGTTCGAATCAATTTCTCTGAGTTTCCTGATGAATTCCAGACCTGACATTGGATTCATTCTAATATCAGAAATCACCAAGTTATAAGACGCATGATTTAGCTCAAAATCTCTTAAGGCTTCTATTGGATTTGAAAAAGCTTTAACCTTAATACCGTTCATTGTTAAAACTTCAGTAAACAAGCTTGTAATGTCGATTTCATCATCTACCAACATTACAAGATTACGCTTCAACAGAACCATTGCGAAATTCACCCATAAAAGATTTCCTTAGAGGTATAACAAATATTATCAATTATCTGGATTTTGGTTTCCTAATTGCAGCCGTAGCTGAAAAATTAGTGGAATTAGGTATTATTCCTATTGAGTTGATGTTCATTGTAAAGTCAAGCAACACAAGCAACACCTTGAATATTTTTGTACTATTCTATTGTAAAAATACGTCCTGCTCGACAATTTATTTTTGTTTTCTAAGAACGATTAGGAAAACTCCTCTATTTTTTAACATTTTTCTGATAAATTGGAAGTGTAAATGTAAAAGTTGCACCCTTTCCATCTCGATTGTTGTACGCCCATATTTTTCCGCCATGGCTATCCACAATACTCTTTGAAATATACAAGCCCAATCCAGTTCCGGATTCTGATCTAGTTGCAAATTTTTCAAACAGTCGAGGAAGCATTTCTGGATTTATACCTGTACCAGTATCTTTTATTTCGACTACAATGGACTCTTTACCCGGTTCGTTATTTTCAGCGTTGGTATCGACTTGAGCTTTATAAGTTGTTATAGTAATAGTTCCATTTTTGGTAAAATTAATTGCATTAGACAATAGGTTGTTAATAACTTGCTGTAATCTCGCCTCATCTGCATATATTGTAGGGGGAACGTTCTTTTTAGATTCAAAGACTATTTTTACCTCTTTATCCAGAGCCTCCTTTTGATGATCTTCAATTACCTGCTTTATCGTCTGGTTCAAATCAAAATCTGACTTGGATAATTGCAAATTTTTACTTTCTATCCTCGATACGTCAAGTATGTCTTCTGTTAATTTCTCCAATCTTCTTGCATTCCTAATTATTTTATCAAAATATTGTTCAAAATTTTTCAGATTTGAATGAACCATCTCAGAATAACCTAGTACTGATTGAATTGGGGTTCTAAACTCATGAGCAGCTATGTCTATAAATTCTTTTTGAAGTTTATCATGGTACGTCAGTTTTTCGGTTGTTTCTTCTAGTTCTTTAGTCTGAATATATACGACTTTCCTTAATCCCTTGTTCCAATAAGTGATCACAAAAAAAATACCAATAGAACTTAGAACAATAATTACCATTGCGACTATTGCAAAATTTTTCTGTTGTACTACAAGATCTTCTAATGAGGATGCCAGGGTGTGCGGTAATATCAAAATAGCGGTAAAATAGTGTATTCCATTTGATAGTACCGGTGCATAAGAAATTGTAAGGTCTTTGCCTCCTGATACTATATCAGTAGATCCTGTTTTGGGATTTAATATGGCCGATCTCATTACTTCTATCATGGTTCTCCCTCTTTTGTTATCAGCAACGGATCGTTCTGTCAATGAGTTGAACTTTTTATCAAATATATTAGCATTGATTAATTTAGGAATATCTGTAAGAATCATTGTACCATTCGAGTTAACAAGCGATATGTTTGCTGACGACAGAGGAGATATTTGGTTCTCCAAAAATTTATTTAAACTATGGGAGCTAATTCCAGCCAAAATAGCCCCTTTAAATCCTTTATTGGTATTATTATTTTTAATTAAGGTCTGATTTTGAGTATCAATTATCGGATAGATTATCAAAATTCCCGATTGACCATCTATTAATCTAAGTCTATTGCTATAAACTGGCGCTAGTGTATCTTTAACTCTTCCAAAGTAAAGCTGAGATGCAATAGAAAATTCCTTAAACTTTACATCCGCTGTATTATTTGCATATGAGCTTGACCAAATGGTTGTTCCATTACTATCGACCCAATTATAAAAGTCAACTACATTTGCGGTCGTTTTTTGAGCAGCATTTAACATGTTTTTACCTACCTCTATACGTTGATCTATAAATGCCGGAGATGAGGAGAGTATTTCTAGGTTGACAGTAATTAAATCCAGCTTATTTCTAAGTAGATGAGTGAGATCGGAAACCTTGACCAATGTGGTATTCTGAATATGCTCAATAGCAATATTCTGAACCTCACTTGAATTTCTCATATAGTACTGATAGGTTAAAACAGAAAATATTATCGCAGCTACAACTATGGAAGAAATCATAAGTACAATCCTTCTTTCCAATGGTCTGTGAGACAATGATGTGGTAAATAGTTCTGGCATCTTATATATTGTAGAAATTAGGCATTGGGATAGACTATGTATATAATTCTTTTATACAATTCGCATCAAATAAGAGTGTGTTCAAAAGATGTGCATTGTGTGGAAAAGATATTAACAAACCGAAAGATGCATCATTTTTGAGGGACGTACCTTCGATCGAAATACCTGCCTGTGCATTTTCAAAAAATTGAGGTTCATATATGATATTTCTTTCGTTGAGTTTATAGAATCATAATGGAATCATAATCTCAAAATCAACTCAGTAATACTATTTTATCAAAAAGGTTGTACGAAGCATCATTAAACTTGCAATTTTTAGATAAATCACAACGTTACCAATAGTCTATACGGAGAGAAGACCGACTTTCCAAGTATCAACCATTAATTCTAATATTCTTAGTTTGAATCATTTCTGACTACAGTAATAATATTAATTTCTTATACAAATATGAGTTGCAAATAGCCAAGAAGAATAGTTAGACATAATCGAACTTTTTG
>JAATVM010000246.1 GCA_014523495.1 Nitrososphaerales archaeon TH1920 | reverse complement strand
TACCTGATTACCAGAAGTCTTAACATTTTGAATGGGCGCATCTACGCACTGACTTTGTGATTGATCCAAAGAAGTTGTTTGTACTCTGATCTCAGTTAAACTCGCATAATTGTTTTGAGTATTACCATTTATGGTAATCTTGACATATCGTACAAGTGTGTCAGGAAATTCATAATTTTCAAATGATAATGTGTTTCCACTACTTTTTGTAGTGAGTACGGTTTTGTATGATTTTCCATCTAAAGAAGTTGAAATTACAAAATTATTTTGACGTTGATTTCCCTTATACCATGCAATATCAATACTGCAAATGTTCTTGCTTGTTCCTAAATCTAGCTGTATCGATGAACCTACCCCATAATTTGACCAAATAGTATTAAGATTGTTATCAACTGCGTTTGAAGATGGAAATCCAGATTGGCTGCTAGCCGCACTTACTTGTGAAATTGGACTTTTCACGCAAGATTCAGAAAAAGTTTTGTAACCATAAATTTTTACTTCGCTTATACTGACCCAGTTATTCTGGGTGTTCCCATTAACCATAACCCTAATGAATCGTCCTGTTTTAGATTGAAAATTATAGTTCTGTTCATTTAATGAGGTACCATCACTCTTTCCAGACAAGACGTTAGTAAATGTTTTACCGTCTTGCGAAACAGATATAATAAATGTATTTATGCGTTCATTTCCTCTATGCCAGTTTATCCCCACACTGCAAATGACATTTTCTTGACCTAAATCGAATTGTATCCATGATCCTAGACCTAAATTAGACCATCGCGTATTGATATTCTGATCAACTGCATGTGAAGTCGGATGCAAACTATCAGCTCCACTGGCAGTAATACCACTAATTGGAAGCTTTGCACATGTTTTGGATGAGCCAAATGGATTCTCTTGACCGTAAATATGAGAAGATTGAACAAACGCACTAGTAGAAACAAGTACTAGACATATAATTAGTGAAATACCATGTTCTAAATCCTTGCTTCTTTTCTTTCCGTAACTTGAAGCAAGTTTGAGTAAACTAGTCACATTTATCCGATTGAAATTTGATATAATTATTCGCTATTTAATTTTTATTGACATAATATAACATTATCATTCAGTTTGCGGTTCTCATATTACTTCCAATGCTGAAAACAAGTATAATTTGACAATTTGTGGTAATTCTTTACCTGTGGATACTACCAGTATGCGCTATCGTTTGGTTTACTATTGACACTATTTTTTTCAACCCAGATATACTCCTTTATACCTTCAAGATTCCTAAATATGCCTTCAGGGGCAAATAGTGCCGGTGCCCTCGTGGTTGCCAAATCTACACAGCAACTTTCCTCAAATTTTCTAATATGATACTCAACAAAATCAATTTTGTTGGTTTCCAAAATTTCTATAGCCAATCGGGAACTCTCGGTGTCATCAATAAGCAAAACAGGTTTACGTATAACCACATTTCCAATATGTGATTAGACATATTTATTCTCAATTATTGCTTCAATAGTCACTATAATTGATCGCATATTTCACCTCATTAAATGAATTCTATTGTGGGCTATGTTAGATCTTATTGATACATTAAATGGAGTAAGAACGTAGTATCGAACTTGCGATCACTAATTACAAGGGCTTGTTTATTACATGATTCACTTTGATGCACCAAATACGAATTTCAACCTCAGATTGTTTAACTCCGAAGAGTGTGAATAGAATTTGACCAATTTAAAATCTTAAGTTATTACTCAATTCATTTCGTCTTGCAAATTATTAGTTGAACTATTGCGTCTCAACTCACAAATCTTAGTAAAGAATTTAGCACATGCTTGTTGAATTCAAAATATTGATTGCCATTCTGAATCTAAAATTTCCATTTGAACTTAAGGATGATCAACTGGAGGCAGTCAATGCATGGCTAAATAATAATTTTAAAGGTTCTATAATTTATAGTACTGGAACTGGAAAAACTGAAATTGCATTTGAGTGTGCACGAAGATTAGCAGAAATCAATTATAACCATGACTTTATGTTATCATCTAGATATACAACAGAGGACAAGCTAAATTATAAATTTAGAATTTTGTTCATAGTACCAAGAATTGTTCTTATTGAACAGAATGTAAATCGACTAGTGAGATACGGTGTGCCAAAAGAATCCATTGGAACATTTTTTGGCGAGCAAAAGGATATAAGAGAAATTACCATCAGTACATATCAAAGTATCGTAAACCGTTTAGATTTAATTAGAAATTCAGATATGATAATTCTTGATGAAATTCATTTGGTTAGTGAAACGGCCAAAGAATTTAGCAAAATATTTAATATAATAAATAAGGATCCTACTAAAGCGATATTAGGCTTAACCGCTACTATCAATGAGAGTGATCCTCGCTACAATACCATAATTAGAACACTGCCACCTGTAAAGAAATATTTGATTAAAGATGCGGTAACAGATGGAAGATTGGCTAAACCAGAGGTTGTTTCTATACCTGTGAATTTTACTGATACGGAAAAAAAAATTTATGATGAAACCACAGCGAAAATATCTTACATATCTCGAAAACTGGGAGTATTTGATCCCAAGAGAATATCCGTCTTCCTTTTCAAAGGTGGATATAATGCAAAATTAGCCAAATCGTGGTTTGAAAATGTCAGAAAAAGAAAAGAATTGCTTAGCTCAGCTCAAAACAAAATGTTATCAGTCGTAAATATAGTAAAGAAACATCCGTCAGAACCAATCATGATATTTAGTGAGACTATTGAGTCTATAAAAAAATTAGAAAAAATATTAGAATTAAATGAAATATCGTCTAGATCTATTCATAATAAGATACCGGCTAATCAAAGAAAGAAAATTCTAGAAGAATGGGGTAAGAAGTACTTTCCATTGTTATCTGTACATACGCTTGAAATAGGCTATGATATACCTGAGGTTAGAATAGCAATAATAATTTCAAATAGTTCAAATATTAATCAGGTTACACAAAGAATTGGTAGAGTGATTAGAAAAACAAAAAGGAAGAATTATGCATTGATATATGTAATTTACGTAAGAGATTCTAAAGATAACAGTACTCTTAGAATGGTAAAGTCTACTATTGACTTTTCAGATAGGGATTATCAACTAAAATTGACACAATTTAGAACTTGATCTTGATATACTATACGATAGATGCATCAAGTTTCATTTGTGAAATACAATTTTCTAAATTTGAAATAAAAGGATCCTGAAAATTTATTTCTCTATATTTCTATGTCTCCTCTCACTGGTTACCGTCTCCGAAGTACCGCTAGAAACAATTTCAATTAATCTTGCTTCATTATTATCATTCTTTGGTCTTAGTAGCCTTCCCAACCTCTGGATAAACTCTCTACTGCTACCGGTTCCACTAACTAATATTCCCAATTGTGCATCAGGAACATCTATGCCTTCGTCCAATACTTTTGAAGTAACAATTGCTTTATATCTACCATCCTTAAAACCAGTTAGAACGTCTTCCCTTTCCTCTTTGGAAGACTTGTGCGTAATAAATGGGATAAGAAAGTCATTGGATATTTCATATACCAACTTGTTATGTTGTGTAAATATTATTGTCTTGATGTCTTTGTTTTCGCCCAAAATTTTCCTAATTTCATTAATTTTAGATCTGCTATTCAAGGCAATATCAATTGCATTATTTCTCGCCACAAGCGCACGTCTAGCTATAGTATTATTTGTTGACATCATGATTAATCGTTTGAATGCATTATTAGAATTCATCTTTAATCCAATTTTTTTCAAACATGTGTAATAGATTGTCATACTTTCTTTATATTTCAAATATTCTTCTGATGACATGAAGGTTTTTTTTCTTTCAATAATATAGTTTGCAAGATATTTATTTTCGGCTAACTCCTTAGCCGTAATTTGAAATGTAGATTTTCCAATTAAATATGGAAAATCTTGTTCTAAGTGATCTTCACGTTCTATGGTAGCAGTAAGTCCTAATCTATACGGGGCTACGAAGGTTTCTGCAATTAATCGATAGGATGGTGCCGGTAAATGATGTACTTCATCAAATACTATTAACAAAAACTTGTTTCCAATCCATGGCGCCTTGATATATGCAGAATCATAGGTTGATACAGTAATTGGTTGGATGTTTTCAATTCCTCCGCCAATATTCCCTATTTCAATATCAAAATTTTGTGAAAGTATTTTAGTCCACTGTTTGATAAGATCCAGTGTAGGAACAATGATCAGTGTTGGTGAATTAACAATTTCAATAATTTTCAATCCAATTATGGTTTTGCCGGCTCCTGTAGGCAATACTATGGATCCCATTTTTTCTAAACACCAGTTTTCGATAGCTTCAAGTTGATAATCTCGTAGCTTAACCTTAATCTTTGGAAGATCTCCAAGTGGTAACAAGTCTAATACCCTGTCGTCATATATTATGTTCTTTCCATTAAGGTATTCAGTTATTTTCTTATAGTTTATACCATTAGAGTACAAATAATTTGTCCTTGAATCTGGTGTGGTGAAGGGCAAACTATCCAGACCCTTTACCACTATTGTTCCTTTTTGATATTCAAGTATAACTGATCTAGAACTCAAGTAGTTATTTTTAGTTAATAATCATTTTTAAATCATATCAAATAGTAAATGGGAAATTTGTATTTAATATCCCGGGACACTTGCCAATGGATAAGCTATATGTTTCCTTTAAAGTAATTCAATTTTTGTAATGAAACAATAAGGATTTTTCCTATTAAAGCTTTGTTAATTTTTCTGCATTCAAATCCACATAGAAGGGTTATTACTAAATATGGTTGTCCTTTGAATTAGATCAATTTCGATGCTGATTTTTTCTTGGGGTGCCTTGTTTGATTCTATAATATTGACATCCTTGGCAAATTTATTCTCATTTTCATACACTGTGAGCTCTTTATCTTTTTCTTTGTTCTTGCTAACACCGTTCCCAATATTTTTGAAAAAATCCCTCAATTCATGTCGAAGATCTGATTGATTTTCCAACTGATCTATTTTCGAACTCATTGTATTATTAAATATTTTTTTATATTTATAATAATCAATAGTTAAAACTATTTGTCAAGTAAAGTAATGATATTAAATTAATTAACTAATTTTTTTAAAAATGATCAGATTGTGGTGGACATAATATTAATTGAGTGTAGATTCGATCTTCTTCTCAATAGTATCTAGCAAATATAGATAAATTATCCAATAATGATTTTTCTAGCTACGTAGTATCATAATATATGTAGGTTTCAATACTATAAAATTATAATAAATAATTGATTGATATTGCTAATGATTCCATTAATAGAATTAAAGCTGAAGTTATCAATTGTAAGCTATGTAGCTTGTGCACAAAAAGAAGAAATGCGGTTCCTGGTGAAGGTAATTCTAAAGCAGGTATCATGTTTATTGGAGAAGCTCCAGGGAGAAATGAAGATGAGAAAGGTAGACCATTCGTTGGATTAGCAGGAAAAATTCTTGACGAAACTTTGGACAAAGTAGGAATAGTTAGATCAAGAATTTTTGTGACCAATATTGTTAAATGTAGACCTCCAGGCAATAGAGTTCCGACAGAAGATGAACGACGTGTCTGTAAAAATTATCTTGAAAGGGAAATTTCAATTGTTTCCCCAAAAATAATTTGCATATTAGGTAGAACGGCCTTTGAATCTTTGCTTGGAGGCGGCTCCATACTTGGAAATCGTGGTAAATTCATTGCAAAAGACGGGAGACTCTTTTTTCTTACAATTCACCCAGCAGCCATTATTTACAATAATAAACTTCGCTATGCGCTAGAAAAAGACATGCAAGCATTAGTTATGGAATGCAGACGATTAAATATTCCCATCTAGTAGTCAATAGTATTAATCATCAACTGTTATCACTGCTGGAAATTTTCAGCCTTGGTTTTTATAGCTATATTCATTTTCATGAAACTCTCTCTGAGATCTTCATCCAACTTGCTTCCAATCAATTTTACACCCAATCCTTTGAATATTTCTTTGTGTAAGAATAAAACTTTATTGTGTGCAGATTTTTCAATAATAAATATGCGTTCACCATCAAAAATGCCGGGTAATAATGATTTGCCTTTCCATCTAAGTTCTTTGTTTATTTCGAATTTAGTTATGATTGGATTATATCTTCTTTTCTTTCCTTTGACGGTTTGAATCTGAACCTCAATTTTAGATCCTAATTTGGCATCTCCAATTATTTTTATCATGAATGGATTCCAATTTTTATATTCCTTAAAATTGGTAAGAACGCTCCAAATTATTTCAGGAGTAGAACCCACCATGATTTCCGTCTCTATTGTCCTCAAATACTGTAATGAATGATCTT
>JAATVM010000245.1 GCA_014523495.1 Nitrososphaerales archaeon TH1920 | reverse complement strand
CAGTGATGGTCTTGAGAAAGAAGTTCAAGGAATTAAGGAGAGGATTAAGGAATTAGAAGAAAAGTAATCCTTTCTTTCTTTTTTTCTTCGATATAGTTCATTTATCTTTTTCTATACTATTTTAGTACTATCTTCATGCCTAATCGTACGACAACAAGCTTGTCTTGAATTTAGTCAAGTTACTGAAGGTCATTTTATTTTATTTATTTTGCCAAAATCAAATAAAACGCGGGGAGTGGGATCGAAACCTTAGGTACAGTTCGGGTTTTATGCTTTAAAGAATTTGGCTCTTAATTTTCGATTGATGACACATTGAAAGATGGTTATTTGTGTTGACATCTAATGGTGGACCAACTAGAATTTGATCTGGGCAATTCTCCTAAGGCCCAGCCACAGTATCGGAGCACCAAAGGCAACCATGGAATAAGCTAAAGTTGCAATTGAATATTCTAATTTAAGGAGAATCAAAAATCCAATGGCCCAAAATATCATGAATGCTCCCGGAATTTGTACTCGTCTTGTGTAGACAGAAGATTGCATCAGCTGTACTTTCGTGGGTTCATCATCCTGATAGAATGGTTTGAGGAGATATGTTGCCGACAAAAAGTACAAGAATAATGAGACGATTAGTAAAATAACTGCAATTGCTTCAAAGTAATAATCGAACCACTCTTTGTCAATATTTGGCTTGGGTTCTGTCAGATATAATACTAGCAAAATCGCGCTTATACCGATGAACCAACTTGTAATAATGGTCTGTCTTTCATTTGCGATTTTCCACCCACTCAATATTATGCTCCATCCACCACCAATTAATAAAGGTTAGAAAGACTACACAGCAATCTTAGAGCCCTTGGGCAAGTCGTGTGTATCGCAATAAATACAATTATAGTTCGTTTATTAATTTACAAAAATGAAGTGAAAACGGAACCTGGGATTCGAACCCATTAGGTACACTTGGGGATTCATACAATTAAATTTATTTTATAGAATGTCTCCAGCTGATACTAGTATGCTTTACTTCTCTTCTAATAAGCACTTATTATGATATAACTACCTGTGACTAAATTTAATTGGCATTACTTTGGCGAACTATCTTCAATTGCTTTGGCACATTTATCACAATATTTCTCTAATATTACCGCTCCTTCGGTACTGTACTTGACTATCTTGGTTGCAGGTTCTCCGCATCCTATACAGAATCTTGAATTCTTTTCACTGCTTGATGTAAAGGGCTCAATACTTTTCAGTCTCTTTTCTAACAATCACATCTTCTCTAATTATGTAGAAAGAATGTACATAATAAACTAGATATATTTTTGAACCTTAAACTTCTAGTTTGGACCTAATAGAAGTCTGCCTTTTGTCTTAAAATAAAAAAATAAAGTTTCGAGGATTAATTTTGTTGAATCGTAGTTGCCTGCCTTCATCCTAGAGCTTGCTCGGCAGCGGTCAGATGCATAATTGCTCCATTCGAATCACCATTTTCTAGAGCTTTCATTCCCTGTTCAAAATGATTCATTGCCCCTCCTGGAACTATGGCTGCTCTCGCTGCATCTAGGTGAGTCATGGCAGCTTGATTATCGCCACTCTTTAGCGCCTTAATTCCTTCTTCCAGATGCATTTTTGCTGAGCTGCCCCCAAAGTGAGCGTAATCTCAATGAATTTCCTTATTTAATCCAATTATAATTCCTGCACTAATTCCATTATCATTAAAATCCGGTCCAATAGTAAGCGTCCGCCTTTGTCTATTCCGATGATATCTATTTCTTTCTACGAGGAGTATCCCAGTAAGGACTTCTACATTTGGGGCAGGTTTTCGGCTTGATATTTCTGCTCCGAGCACACCATAAGTGAGAACACCTATCACATTTTAAAATGCTTGTTGAGAGTTTTCCCAATATGTTTAGGCTGTCAACAAAAAGACATATAACCATTATGGTAGTATGAAATACGTTTTACCAATATGTTTAAATGAATATCGTTATATGTATATAGTTGGATTGAAAAAAAGCCATAAATATGCATGATAGATATCATAAAAATTCTGAGTTGGAGGCGTCAATAGAAAATGAGTTTACTTTGTTATGATTTTGAAAAGTGGACTATAATTACACTGGCTGTCATCCTTGTCGTTAATGTGATAGGCTTGACGATTTTGCTCTTGGAGTGAACTAAAATGAAGACATGATTTACATACCTGCTAGAGCTACATTTGAGTTAATTATGAGGGCTGGTACATTCTCCTGCAATCGTTGTAAAATAAAATTTCAATTAATAGGAATTTCTACCGTAAAAAATCCAAGATATTGTGCCTACTGTGGTAACGATTCCATTGAAAGAAATAATATAATTTTTGGATAGAAGTCGTTGCTGAGCAAACTTATAATTTAGATTAAAAATCGATATTAAACAATATTGGAGTGGCTATAGTCACCTGCTAGCGACTGCTTGGCGTTTTCCTTTACGCTTTTGACTGAATCACTAATACTTAATCCAATTTTGTCAAAAATTTGACGAGCTTCATTGTTGTCAGGAATATTCTTAATCCTGAAATATTCACCATCGTAAAATATTGCAAAAAGCCCTGAGATTGCAGCTCCAGCTATTATTGGTTTAGTTTTTGATGTTGTGCATTCATAGACTATATTCTTCAGTGCTTCTATTCCTTGTTTTTGCTTTCTCCTGTTGAGTACTAGTCTGCCAAAATCTTTGAATCTTGTACTATCAATTTCTTTTTTATTTAAAATATCTTTCACATTTAATTTTTCAATCAAAGACTTTCCCGGAAGTTTGATTGCACGAGTACAGTCGCAGGCTTCACATTCCATAGTACATTTATCTCTAAACCGCGCGTCCTTTACTTCCACGATAGAATCAAAATACTCCTTCAATATTGGTGACTCCATTGCCATCGGATACAAGCCCCCCTCCAAACAGTAACAGACCTCTACAAAATGAACTATGTCCATATCATCTATAGTTGCTCCCCTCAAAGCAGCCTGCATTCCTTCATAGAATACTTGTCCTTTTGCCAGATTACCTGACTTGATAGATTCGCCTAACTTTACTCTTGCTTCTGGATTTAACTTGCATTTGACATAGTACCTCATTGGTGCAGCAAAGATATTATTGAGTCCAACTTCTAATAAAGCTACAGGTTTTTGAGTCAATCTATAGCGACATCAATGTAGACTCAGTTTTTTTGACAAGATGCTATCGAAAATTTTTCTTTGCGCAATCATGGCAAAAGTTTTTTCTTTTTGTATCTATATCAAGCAAGGAGGTGCTAAAATACATAACACATCGTGAATTCTTACAATGACGTAAACCAAATACATGTCCTAATTCATGTATAGCTTCTTTAACCAGCCTTTCATAAAATAATGACGGATTTGGGTCTAGGCCATAGAACTCCTGCCTTAGCCTAGAGAGATATATGGCCGCTACTCTTCCCCTATAAAATGCTTCTCCAAATACAAAGTCAAATCCACCTGAATATGCATCTATATCTAAGATACCTAGAATCTTTGTTCGTCTGGTAGGTTTAAAATTATCAAGAATCCATTCTAATAACTTGAATGAATCCCACTGATTTCTACGCTTATCGAATACGAACTGAACCTTGGCTTTAGTATGCGACTCGATAGAGGCAACGGCAGTCACTTTCACATTTTTAAATTCTATTGATATATCTTTGGCCAAGTCGTAAATTGTATTTTTATCTAGCTTTGATGCCACAGGTTGTAAGAGTACTTGCACAGCTTTAGCTTTACAAATAATCTAATGATAAGCGTACCTTACCCATTTAGGCTTGGTATTCTGACCATATGACAGAAAAGTGCGCTATAAGTAACAGGTGAGGGGTACTTGGATAATTAAAGAAATACACTTTCTTCGATTACATGATATGCTTGATATTTGAAATAAAGTCCATTTGAGTATAAAACTTGGGAAATGAGAAAAATGGGTGACCAACATACCCAGAACAGCTACAGCTCTATCCATAAATAGCTCTTGATGGTGTCAAGCACAGACTTAGGTTCTTAATGGCAGAGACATACAAACAAAGCTATTTGTAGAGTGGCTTGGCACTATTTTTAACACCTTTTCTTGAATGTAGTTTTAGACAAATTGTTCTTGCCATTTGAGAGTGTGAGTGTGGTGTTTTTCATTTTTATTATTTCATATAAAACCCCAAGATAAGCGCGGGGAGTGGGATTCGAACCCACGAGTTCTTGCGAACATGGGATTAGCAATCCCACGCCCTACCAGGCTAGGCGACCCCCGCTCAGGTGATGATTTAGATTTTTTGCTATTATATTAATTATGTAGATGTTGATCCATTAATTCAGTAGTTTTTAACAACACGTCACAAATTTTTCATTCTTCTGCTAAAAAGATTATAAAATAGTCATCGTTTGTTATTATATTATCTTTGAATCTGAGGGAATCCAATGAAATTTTTAGACGTGCCATAATAAAAACATATTTTGAAGTAGAATTGTTGAAAATAGATTATCATAAATCGAATGTCAGACATCCCCTCATAAAAGATGATGGTTTCACTGTAGAAGATAAACTACATCTATATTTTGATATTATTATGGGTAATGATTATCCTGATGGAGACGAATGGTTTGGTGTTGAATATCTTTTTCCTCATAATATCAAATTACCAGATAATCTAATTGGTCCTGATTATTTTACAACTATTTATGTTGCAGATGCCAAACATTTTTGGAGACATAAGGAGTTAGTCCGCTTCAAATATGGAAAAACAAAGAAGCTCGTAGAATCTTTAGAGTTTATTAATAAGAAATACAGGGAATTAAGCAAGAGTTTGTATGATTCATCAGTTATTGATCAAGTTACAAAATGAATACATTTTTGACTAATATCAAAGTTATCATGATCTGAATTTGAGTTTGTGAGAAGTAAAAAAATGCTATGACAATTACTTTAATATACGAATCCTTACAATCCCATTAAGATATTTTATTTGGTCTATTTTTATATTTTCATTTTGAATATCAGGTATTCTAACGTTAATATCATATTTTCTTGAACCACTAGTGAATATCCTTACGCTCTGAGTGTTCGGATCATAATTAGCTTGTATCTCCGATTGATCTACTAATCCGGGCATTTCGGCAATAATTTCATAAAAATTAGATCCTTTGATAACTTCTGGTTGTGTATGAATACTCATATCTGCCATATTAGTCATATTTTGTTGATCCTTTCTGGGATATCGTATTTGGGGTGTTACCGTTCCATATCTAGTTACGTTTTTCCATATATACCCGGTCAACACTCCTGCAAGAAAACCACCAATATGTGCAAAATAGGCCACTCCACCAAGGGGATTTATTAGGCCAAATATAACTTGCATTATAAACCAGAATGGAATGTACGCTATCGCTGGTATTCTTACTGTTGTGATAAAAAAAGCGGCAATGATAGTAAATATTTTAGCTCTGGGAAACAGCACCAAATACGCTCCCAACACTCCAGAAATTGCTCCCGATGCACCAATTGCGGGAATTTCTCCACTTCCTGTAGATACTGCATAAAAACTGTGGGCAAGTGCTGCGGCAATCCCCCATCCAATATATATAAAAAGATATTTTATACGGCCAAATTTGTCTTCAATATTATCACCAAATACAAAGAGAAATAACATATTGCCGATAAGATGTGCTATTCCACTATGAAGAAACATTGAAGTGATTATAGAAGATATATCTCCCTCGAGTACTCTGTTTGGTATAGCACCATATTTATCCAATAATGCAAATGTTGCTGCTCTATCTGAAAAATATCCTGTATAAATCACTTCCACTAGAAAGATTATTGCGTTGGTGGCAATTAGCAAATAATTTACGTACGGTCTACCATGTATTCTCTCATTGTCATCATGAAGTGGAAACATGTTTACCCTATCAATGTCGCTTTCATGTGCCGAAAAGATTAAACTTTGGCATGTCGCCGCCTTTTTCACTGTGGGCTTTTCTAGTATGTCTTTTTAATCGTACTTTGTCTTCAAACTTCATATCACAATATTTACAAGCTAGGAGCTTAGGTTCGTCGTCAGTTTTGTCATGATTGAACCATTTCATAAATAATTTACAGGATAATCCGCTTGATTAAAGTTATGCTAAAACTATTGACATACTGGATTATTTGGTATTAAATGGTCTGTTTTTTACAATTTAATATCGCATTTGAGTTGGGAAGATTTAACACATCAGATGAGTAGGATAGGTTTTTAACACCCTTTAAAAAATTTAATTTTACATATTTAATGTCAGAAGTAGAAGTCATACAGTACAAATGGGGTGTAGCCCACATATTTAGTAGCTATAATAATACTCTAGTCCATATTACAGATATTAGCGGCGCTGAAACAATTGCTTTTAGTTCCGGGGGAAGACATGTAACAGCTGACAGATATGAATCATCTCCATATGCTGCGATGAAATCTGCCGTTGCAGCAGCAGATATTGCAAAAACCAAAGGAATCAATGCATTGCATATTAGAGTAAGAGCTGTCGGAGGTGTTGGACCTCGTATTCCTGGACCTGGTGCTCAGGCTGCAATAAGGGCGCTTGCTAGAGCTGGTTTTAGAATAGGTAGAATTGATGATGTAACTCCAATACCTCATGATACAACGAGAAAACCTGGTGGGCGAAGAGGAAGAAGAGTATAATCAATCCATCATTTATAACATTACAGCACTAAGTCAATATTAAAGAAGAAATATTATCGTGCAAAATGCACAAATCCGTCATTTTTGACAAGCTTTTGAATCCCTCCTTTTTTGTAGAACACATTTCCACTGCCCTTTAATACCTCGCCAATATTAAATATCTTAATTCTGTGCTTTTTGGCTTTTTCAACCATTTTTTTAAAATTTGATCTGGGAATTGTTGCAATTATCTCATATTCTTCTCCACCAAAAAAAAGCAAATCCTCGATACTAATTGAGTTTGAATCAGCAAAATCACATAATTCCTTTGGTGTTGGAATTTTATTAATTAACATATCAACTTTACTTTTTTGTGCAAGCTCATATAGTGAAGAAGATAGGCCATCGCTAGAATCTATAGAAGATGAAAAATATTTTGCAAGATGGAATCCAAATTCTACTCGTGGTTCTGGGTATGTTACTGATGATAATGATTTTGATTTGAATTTCTTCTCAGCATCCAAATTGGATAAAATAATTTTTAATCCTGAAGAAGAGTATCCAAATTTTCCAGATGTTACTATTAAATCTCCCGCCTTTGCACCATTTCTCCTCGGAATTTTATTATCTTCTAAAGTTGTAAGAGCCATCATATTACAATCAATTATCAACTCTTTGGATTCATTTGTATCTCCTCCCAAGATTCGTACTTTATACTCCTTTGATGCTTTTGAAAATCCTTTAGCAAGGCCAATTATATCTTTTTTAGAATATCTTCTGGGTATCCCAATAGAGATAAGACATGCATATGGTCTTATACCTTTGGCAGCAAAGTCACTTACGCAGGCTGTTATGCTCTTCCTTGCTATTTGCCAAGGTTTCATAATCTTAGGTACGTCTGTACTTTCAATTAACATATCACTCTTTAAAACAAAGTTCATCCTAGTTGTTTTATTTGTTCTCTTTGTCATGTTATATTTAATTGGTACAACTACTACATCATCCCCTCTTACCTTATTTAGTAAAGGATCCTTGAAATAAGAAATAAAGAGATCTATAATTTCTCTTTCATTTAATCTCATCATATATGGATAGAACCTTTTCTTTAGTATCTTTAAAAAGAGATAGTACATTATTTGGTGTCGATTCTACTGAGATCCTAATTGCATCTTCTGTATTTGAAGATCTGATTAGGATCCAGGATTTATCATCAACCAATATTTTAGTACCGTCCATTTTTACTATTTGAAATGATTTTGCCTTAAATTTATCTTCAATTTTTTCAATTATTGGTTTCTGAAAATTGGATTCCATAGAGACTTTTGATCTAATTGTTGAGTAATTTGAAGCAAGCTCAATACAATCGTTGTATAGATCATGATTTAATGAGCATATAATTGCACTAGCTAAAATACCATCTCTACACATATTAAATTTTGGCATAATAAAACCTGCACTACTTCCTTCGCCTCCTGCCTCCGCGTTTAAGTTAAGCATTTCTTTTACTACATTGGCTTCTCCAACTTTTGAGTAGTTCAAGGTTCCACCATGGTCTTTGACCATGTGTTCAACAGCATTACTAGTATCTAAACTCACTACATATTTTTTTACTCCATGATTTAATGTGCTTGTAATACATAATAAGAGTGTAAGATCTGATGAGAGTTTGTTTCCATTATTATCTACTACTACAAGCCTATCTGCATCCATATCAAATGCAAATCCAAATTCTAGTTTGTTGGATAAAACAAGTTTCCTTAGTTCATAAAGATCATCTATCGTAGGATCAGGAGATCTTGATGAAATACCTTCAATATCATTTATAGAGTAGAATTTCTGATCCAAAGTATTATATAATTTTGGAACGAATGAAGAAATAGCTCCTCCTCCGGGATCTAGGCCGATTATACTTGTTTTTTTTATATCTTCTTTAAGGTAACTATTCTTTCTCAGTAATTCAAGAATATCAGATATATAATCTGAATGAACGTTATATGAATTCCCATATTTTGAACTAGATAATATGTTTTCTTCTTGAATTAAATTAAGTTCCTCTTCGAATATTCCTCTTCCATTAATTACAAACTTTAAACCGTTCCATTCCAGAGGATTATGAGAAGCTGTTACTATTATAGCGTTACCATACTTTAGTGATTCGCGAAATACAAATGGTGAAGGAGCGACACCTAAATCAAATACATCGATACCTTGTTCCATAATGGCTGCTGATACTGTACGTAGAATTAAATTACTTGAAGGTCTGGTATCTCTTGCAACCAAACATTTCCTTTTAGATTTACCTGATTTATTGATAATAGAGGAAGCAAACAATCTCGAATAATTTATGATAGTATGTAAATTTAGATCCTGACCAAAGATACCTCTAATGCCAGAGATTGAAATTTTCACTTTAAAAAACTTGAATTTTCAACTATTTAATCTTGTTTTATAAACAAATCATGAGATAAATTTGATAGGGATATCTAGTAAATATTTCATCGATTTAGAAAATAGTTAAATTGGTTGTGTGTTTGCAAATCTATCCAGGAATAGGCCTCTATAGCTCAGTTGGTAGAGCGAAGGTTTCGTAAACCTTAGGTCGTGGGTTCGAGTCCCACTAGAGGCTCATGATTGATAACAGATCAATATTTTTAAAACTTTGGTATAATATTTTCTAGGTAGATGCATTTGAGAATAGTAGTCGATAAAAGAGAAAAAAATAGTGGTATTCCAGAATTGCTTAAGCAGTCAGGAGTTTTTGTAGATTTTGCAACTTTGAAGGTTGGTGATTATATTGTTTTTAATAATGTAGCAATCGAAAGAAAAACTATATCCGACCTACTAACTTCTTTTTATGATGGAAGATTATTTATTCAATGTTCAGAGCTCGTTAAACATTTTTCCTCACCATTATTAATTGTTGAAGGGAACATCATAGAGGATCTGAAATTTGAATCAAGGGAATCCTTACGTAGCTATAATCAAAAATTTCAATTAGTTTATGATTCACTAATCACAATAGTATTAGATTTCAAGATACCTTTAGTTCATACACCAAATATAGAGCATACCACCAATTTTCTTATAGCAATTGCAAACAAATTATCCAGAAAATATTCATATGGACCTCTTTTACGGAAAATAAAAAAGCAAACCTCTGAACAAATACAACAATTATCTGTCCTTTCATCGTTACCTGGAGTTGGCGGTATGTTTGCTGTAAAAATGTTGAAGGAATTTAACACTCCTAAGAGGGCATTAAATGCTTCAGCTGCTGAGTTGGCCAAAATTCCTGGATTTGGTACTGCACGTGCTCAAAGAATACGAAAAATTTTAGATAACGCATATCATGATAGTGATGAAGAAAATCAAAAGACGTTACTAGAACATCTCAAGTAGTTATTTTAAGTGTCCCTCACTCTTTAATTCCCTTAATATTTGCATTAATGTATCATAGTCTATATTGATTTCATTGAGAATAATTGAATGATCTATTTTTTTATGTTTCTGAATAAATCTCTTAACCTCTCCTTTGATTTTTTGATATTTTCTATCTTGCATATTAATCAATTTATTATCACTTTACTGTACTGTGGTTTGAATTATTTGATTTTCGTTGATTAATAATTTACATATTTAGTGATTATTCATCATATTCGGATATTTACCAGTTAGGAAATTAAGTAGATCGACTAGGTTAATTTGGTCAACATAAATTTGCATTAATTAGACTGCTTCTACAGCATCCTTTACTTCCTTAGATAATTCTCGATATCCGTCTTTGTCTATAATGACAGCATTTATGTTATCACCAGTTCCAGAATTCCTTCTAATAGCTGCTGCAATTGCATGTATAGCTATCTTGTAAGCTTCATTTACACTGAGATCGCTTTTATATTCTGACTCTAGGTATCCATATGCAACTGGAGAACCGCTACCAGTTGAAATAAACTTTTCACTAGTCATGGATCCAAACAAGTCGATGTTGTATATTTGTGAACCTTCGCCATTTTTATCAAATCCGGCCATAATAATCTGTACGTAATAGGGATAATATCTTTGATTGAACAGAACATTAGAACAAAGTCTTGCTGCAGATTTAACAGGAATTAATCTTTCTCTGTTTGAGAGTGTATACAAGTTTGCATTATAACGCAAAAGATCAACCAAGTTTTGAGCATCGGCGACACCACCAGCAATTGTCATCCCTAAATGATCATCCACCTTCTGGATTTTCATAACATTTCTATCTACAATAAAGAAACCAGCACTAGCTCTTGTATCTGCAGTCAAAACAACGCCATCCTTGCATGTCAATGCACAGGTAGTAGTTCCTTTCTTAATATGGTTCAAAACGTATTCTTCATAGTTTTTGTTGTCGTGTTGAAACATTTGAATTAATTTCTTAGAATACTAGATTTAAGCATTGTCACTTGCCATACTATTTTACAGTACAATAGGGAGATTATTAGTAATATGATTATATTCCGATCTAACTAACAATATTATAATAATGCAAAAAACACTGTTCGACAGGATTTGGGATAGTCATATAGTTATAGATAATACTCAAGATGAAAATGCCGACGATACTAATGGCCCTTCGCTAATTTACATTGATAGGCACTTGATACATGAAGTTACATCTCCCCAAGCTTTTGCAAGTCTAAAGCAGAGTGGCAGAAAAGTTAGACGGCCTGGTTTAACAATTGCAACAACAGATCATAATGTTTCAACCGATAACAGGTCACTTCCCATTGTTGATCAGGTATCCAAGAGGCAACTGGAAACATTAAGCAGAAATTGCGAAGAATTTGGGATAACTATCTATGATATGAATAGCCCTGACCAAGGCATAGTTCATGTAATTGGCCCAGAACTTGGTTTCACATTGCCTGGTACAACAATAGTCTGCGGCGACAGTCATACATCAACGCATGGTGCATTTGGAGCTCTTGCCTTTGGAATAGGAACTAGCGAGGTTGAACACGTTCTTGCCACACAATGCATATGGATGTACAAACCAAGATCTTTCTTAATTAATGTTGAAGGTAATTTAAGAAAACCTCATGCTATCACTGCCAAGGATATAATACTTAGCATTATTCATAAAATAGGTACTGATGGAGGTTCTGGAACTGTTATTGAATACAAGGGTAAGGTAATTTCCGCATTGTCAATGGAGCAACGAATGACCATATGTAATATGTCTATTGAAGGAGGAGCTAGAGCTGGATTAATTGCGCCTGATGAAACTACTTTCAATTATTTGAGAGGAAGAAGATATTCTCCCAAAGAATCAGAATTGGATAAATTGATAGAATTTTGGAAAAACAATTTGAAAAGTGATTCAAATGTCAAATTTGATAGAGTTGAAACGATTAATGTTGATAAGCTTGCGCCTCAAGTAACCTGGGGAACAAATCCATCTATGGTGGTCGATGTAACTGACTCCATCCCTTCACCTGAAGAATTTGCAGAAGGTGATGAAAACAAAAGGAAATTGGCTATCAGAGCTCTGGAATACATGAATTTAGAGTCAGGTACACCAATGACCGGGGTACATGTTGATAGAGTCTTTATAGGTTCATGCACAAATTCACGATTAGAAGATCTGATCGAAGCATCGCTGGTTGTTAAAGGTAGGAAAGTATCGACAGAAGTGAGGGCAATGATAGTTCCTGGATCTCAGAAGGTTAAATTAGAGGCTGAAAAGCTTGGGTTGGATAGGATTTTTAAGGATTCAGGATTTGAGTGGAGAGAATCAGGTTGCAGTATGTGTCTTGGAATGAATTCAGATATACTATCACCAGGCGAACGATGTGCAAGTACTTCTAATAGAAATTTTGAGGGTAGGCAGGGTGCTGGTGGAAGAACTCATCTAGTAAGTCCAATAATGGCTGCTGCATGTGCCATAGAAGGACATTTTGTTGATGTAAGAGACTGGTTATAGACTGGTGATAGAGTGGAATCTTTTCGAGATGTTAAAAGTAAATTGATTCCTTTAGATATGATGAATGTAGATACGGATCAGATAATACCTAAACAATTTCTCAAACTTATCCAAAAGAGTGGTTATGGCGACTTTCTTTTTTATGATTGGCGT
>JAATVM010000244.1 GCA_014523495.1 Nitrososphaerales archaeon TH1920 | reverse complement strand
GCTCTGTAGCTTTAGCTGTGGCATTTTGAATTGCATTTACCATAGTTGGCTCTGTAGCTTTAGCTGTGGCATTTTGAATTGCATTTACCGTGGTTATTTTTGGTGTTGTAAATTCTTTTATGTATAAATAGTTACTTTTTTTATTATATGCCAGATCAGCCATAGTCAAAACGGTAAAATGTCCATCATGCAAATATTTCATCTCTTTCTCAAACAAATCTAGATCAGTGTTATAGTCTGCCACCCCGCTGTCACCTGCTCTATGATAAATGATTATTGGGATTGCTTTGATGATTCCATTTTTATTGTATTCAGATTGGCTATTTACTACTTCGATAAATCTGTCAAACAATGCCGGGTTGTCATATGAGTTCACTCGTCTCGACAAGTCATGACTCCAACCCTGTATTGTATACCTGTTAGCATAAGTAAGATCACCCTTTTTGCTGTATGGTCTACAGTCATCTTGATTTGATTGTTGTTCTTTCCACCCATCACAGCGTAATAATGTAACAGGACCACTGGCAGTCCTAGCCAAGTCATAATATTTTGCTACTATATTAATGATTTTCTTATCACTCGCACCCTCATTAAATGGGTAAGCAAAAGTTGTGGCATTTATTCCATGATCTTCAAGACATTTTTTCGATTGAGCTATTTCAAAGAAGGCACCTTTCTCCGATAATTTCTCAAGACGGGCATGATTCATGCTGTGAGATTCAATATCATGTCCCTCTTTTTGTAATATTTTTACCTCTTTCCAATTCATATACCCTTTCTTATTGTCTATATAATTACATACAACATAGAATGTTGCCTTGAACCCATACTTGTCAAGTATTGGTTTGGCGTGGGTAAATTGACTCTTACGGCCGTCATCAAAATTTAAAATAACTACCTTATCTTTTTCTCCGCCTGTGTCAGCCAACTGTGCAAACGAGTTAGGGAGAATCGAAATTTGGTCAAATAAAAAAATATGTAACATTACTAGTAGCGTAGCAATAAAGCAAAGTGTAATCATGATAATCTTTCCCTGCAAACAGGACTTTCTTCGAAATGAATCGCATATATAGATATTGGGAGATATATGGGCAAATGATTAATATTCCAAAAGTGGATAAATTATCTCAGAATTTTACAGGTAAGATTAAGATTCATCTAATCATGCCTTAAGACAGAATATTCAAAGTCTGCGTAAATTCATGATTTGTTACTTAAAATTTAGAGTTTTGTATTCCAACTTGAACTTTACCAATAAAAATCATTAGCGTCTTTATTCTACTCTCTTCGGCTAACTTAATTTCTTCAAATGCAGATGGAACTAGTGGATAAGAACATTTTGAGCAATATTTGTTTTCTATTCCATTTGCTTCATATTTTTCCTTTAATCTGATATGTTTGATCTTTAACAAAGTAATCTCATGCGGGCGAGCATCTAAATCCCAAAGTAAGGAGAGGATTGCTTTATTACTTTTGTAAGGCTCACATTGGATTACATTTAAGATATCTTCTTTTTCTCATAATTCATTCTCTAAATAAGGACTGATTTGCTTAGTTCTCTTTTTCTTTATTGATACAAACGATGGTGTAATCCAATCTGAGGTATTTGATGGTTCTTCTGCTCTTTCCTTAACTAGTTTGTAGTTGTGAAACCATCTGAAGAAATAATTAATTCGGCACAGATAGTCATTCCATGTTGTGATCCATTTCTTTTCTGGATCAACATCGTTATTCTTTATTTTAGTATCCAAGAATGAAAATATCTGATCTTTTTTCTGAATTTCATAAAACGTAATATCTTTTCCCAAAAATCGTGCACAGCCAATTAGCTCTTAAATTTTGGTTCCGATAGTTCTCCGATGTTCCTATGTTTTTCAAGTATTCATAAAATTCCTTGACTACGGCGGCATTTACAGAGTGAGGTATGGTATTGATATGTCTTAGAGTAGTAGATAATTTCATTGTCGTTTTTGAATCTTTCCTGTTACAATTCCTACATTTACTCTATATTTCAAAGTATAAGAACCCGAATAGATAACGGGTTAAGTGGAACTGATAACGCTAGCACTCCAATTTTGGAACCCCAGGCGAAAATAAGAGTTTGAGATAATTGGACACAGTTCTAGATTCTAGATTCAAAAATATGACTTAACTGGCAAACGCCACGCCACCCTCAGACGTAAAGTCGTGAATAACGAATCATATATTAAATCATTCGAACCCTAATTCCCATTGTTTTGATTTTAGCAAGTAGCGCAATGATTTTGACTTTTCTTCTAACTGTCGTCTTTACGAGCGCTACATCTTTAAGCTCGTATGCGTCGACAAGTGAATCGACTAGTAGCCAACCCATCAATGGAGTTGTCATGAAAGGAGCTATTGTCAGTATGAAACAGGAT
>JAATVM010000243.1 GCA_014523495.1 Nitrososphaerales archaeon TH1920 | reverse complement strand
GATAAACTATTTTCTCAATGTGGTAATAACCAAGTCTCAGGATTTATGAAACTGAAATAATACTTATTGATTTAAGATGCCAGCAATTCTGATTACATGTTCATTTGGGGGAACAAAAATATTAGTAATAATTGTCTTGCCATTTTTCGTAATTTGTTGATCCTTTAATCCCAAATTATCTAAATAAATTGTCACATCGTGATTATTGTCTAATTGAGGGATTTTAAAAGTAACAATACCACCTAAAGGATTATAATGATCGGCACTAAATGATATACTATCGGTTGATTTATTATAACCAAAATTACTGATTTTTGCAACGCTCTCCAATCCATAAGCTAAAAACTTACCATTACCCAAATCAAGAGTGTTAATTGGAGAGTTTGGATCAAATCCAGCACAACTAAAATAATTTGCATCTTTTACTATGGAATTGTCTGGTCTAGCTGAAAATGATTTTACTTCTCCTGGTTTTAGTATAGGTATGCTATTGGACTTGATCGAGTCTATTTGGGTACCGTTTTTATTATGAACAGATGCAAATACACTTATATTCTGCATCACAACATTTCCTGTATTCTTTAGTGTTCCAACCAATTCTTTGTTTTGGCCTACTGGAAAATTAGAATAATTTTGTATTATGACATTGTAAAAAGGATCATTTACTTTTTTCATCTGTATTATGTGCGGTTTCCCCAAAACGTCGTAGTCTGTACTTATTTTAAATTTAAAAGGGGATTCCTTACCTGGATAAATAATCTTACTAAATGTGGAATCATTTAATGTGATATACGAATCATCAATTTTATTATGAATATCTAGTCCTACGACTACCCGCTCAGATGTTACTCCATAGTTTGTTACAACACCTATAATATTCAGTTTACCATTAGAATCAATAAATGAAGTTCCTGAAGAAATTTTAATGTCTTCAGAGCCATAAACTGACGTGTAGTTAAATTGGAAAATACATAATGTGAGCAAAAAAATAATCAGAACTATTATGATATGATTCACAAAATATATTATTTCAAAGTAAAATAAATATCATTGTGAATTAGAATTGGAATGATTTACAAATAATAAAAAATATTTCCAGATTATTCCTAACTGGATATTTTGTCAAATGGCATCATTACCTTGGGTAAATATTCTATCAAATCAGTGGCTACCATGTGAAGTCCAACTTGCTTATATGCAAGCTGAGCAGCCACTCCATTAAAATAAACCGCCATAGCTGATGCATCAAAAGGAGAATTCATCTTTGTATAAAGTGCGGCCACAAGTCCTGCAAGTACATCGCCTGTTCCTCCAACAGTCATTGCAGGAGTACTCCTTTTTATTGTTGCAACTTTCCCATGCTCATCAGCTACTACGTTCAACCATCCCTTTAGAATTATAGTAATCTTATGCCTAATTGCCATTCTTGAAACACTTGATACGATTTCTTTTTCTGTGATTCCCACATTATCGTCGAAAATTCTTTTGTATTCTCCAACGTGGGGAGTTATAATAGTATCACTGTTAGTAATTTCTGTTAATACTCTTGGAATAAGTGCTGAAGCATCTAGCACTAGTTTTGTTCCACTTTCCCTCAATTTCTTGACAAGGGAATTTAACGCTTCAGGTTTGGATATTGACATTCCCATTCCTATTGTTGCAGTATTTGGTATCTTTGGAAGACTCTTAATCAATCGATTTGCAGATCCAATTGTAAGGGTATTGTCAGACATGGGTAACGCAATGATATTAGGCGAATAAGACCTTATTGCGTTAATAATAATTCTAGGTACTGCGGTATAAACCAAATCAACACCGGCACGTAACGCAGCTAATGATGCCAATAGCGGGGCGCCATGATATACACTGCTACCACCAATGACAAGTACTACTCCATTATCTCCTTTCTTAGAATTTTCATGACGAGTCTTTACATTATTTTTTATATAATCTTGTGTTATGGAAACTAATTCAGTCAATGTTTATTATGTTATGATACGCCTTTGCCAAAAACTTTCCTAAAAAGATATATCTAGAACCCGAAATCGCACAAGTTAATTTATTATTTTGTTCCGATTGCCATGATACGGGAATATGATCTAGGAAAAAACAATGTTGTGAAAATCAAGATAGATTATTAGCTATTGGAATAATCTTTTTCAGAGTGCGAAATTGGGCTTCATATTCAAAGTTCTATTGCATTTTGACAACATAAGGGAAAATCATTCTATAAATTGAAACCATCTTTTGCTTTTCTTTTGAAGAGATCCAACAATTGGTATGCTATGTCCGCATTCTCTACAACAATTTCTTTCATCCAAATTCCATCCCTCAATATTAAAACCATATCTTTCAATTACTACGTAACCACAATCAGGACAGTAAGTATTTTCCAATTTATGTCCCGGAACATTACCAATGTAAACATAGTTTAATCCTACTTGTTTGGCTAGTTCATAATGCTTTTCCAGAGTTAAAACGGGTGTTGAATCAAACTCCATCATCTTGTAGTCAGGATGAAATCGTAAAAAATGAACAGGGGTGTCCGGTCCTAGCTCATCATAAACAAACTTGCAGAGGTTTCGCGCAGAATCCAAATTGTCACCAACTTGAGGAACAATAAGATCAGTTATTTCTACATGAATATTAGTTTTTGTTTTTATTTCTTTTAGTGTTGAAAATATGGGTTCTGAGCTAGGAATACCAATATAACGTCTTACAAATTCCTGATTACCACTACCTTTAAAATCTACTGTTATACAATCTAAAAATTTTGACATCATATTAACAGATTCTGGTGTATCGTATCCATTAGATACGAAAATGTTGAAAATTCCTTTTTTATGCGCTTCAATTCCACAGTCCTTCGCGAATTCCATAAAGATTGATGGCTCATTGTATGTGTAGGCAATACCTTGTGCACCATAAAATTGTGCTTTATCCACTACTTCTGATGGAGTCATTTCAGTTCCTTCTATTTTTCTCCTTTGTGAGATATCATAATTTTGACAGTATTTACACAGCCAATTGCAACCTGTTGTAGCAATTGAATATATTGAAGATCCAGGCATATAATGAATTACAGGTTTCTTTTCAATTGGATCAACATGTCCTGCGATTACTCTTCCATATACATATAACCATAATTTATTATTATTTACACCTCTAATCCCACAGAGTCCTATTTTTCCCTCTGGGATTTCACATTTTCTGGCGCATGCAGTACATCGTATTCTACCATTTTGGAGTTCGGAGAATAATTCTGCCTCTTTACCCAATATTTCTACAGACGCCAACATTTATTATATAACACAAAGAACCTTATAAATCAGACTAAAACTAATGAAAAACTAGATTGTAAGAGGAAAGTTATTCGAGATTAAAAATTTAATTAATTATTAACAATGTAAAGCAGTTTTTCTATCGTCTCTGAATCTTGATTTAGGAGATGATAATGTTTCTTTTAAAGTCTACAACTAAAGTCACTTTTTCGAGATGAGCTAACGAAATGTTATCAACATAAGTTTTATATGAAGAAAATTATCCAATTTTCTATCGCTCCGATGGTGTAGGCCGGTTAAGCATTTCGCCCTCTCGAGGCGACGATCCCGGGTTCAAATCCCGGTCGGAGCATTCAAACTACAAGATTCTGCAGTCCGGTAAAATCTCTTCATCTACACTTGATTTTTATTCGAGTTATAGGGGGACTACCTTTATCATCATTATCTTGTAGTAAAAAATAGTCGGCGAGGAAAAATATTATTCTTGCTTATGATACTTTTTGAATTTATAGGAATTAAAGGGATTTTCTACTAACCGTTTCTTTTCCTGACTATTATTGAATGACCTTCCCTAATATGATAATAGTAATGGAGTTTAGATAATTCATCAATCTTGTCATCGGAAAAATAATCAATGTTGTATCTAGCTAAAATTATTTTACAATCTTGACAGTAGATTTCTTTGAACGTCACTCCTAACATTTGAAATTTTCAACTTTGTTTATTTAACTATTTCTTTCGTTAAGGGTAAAATTTGTTTCTTGCTTTCTGTTTTTATTAAATTTCATATTGGTGAGCTTGTAATAAATTACCTCACCGCGTCTTTCTACTACTGCGGCAATCGCATTTTTTCCCATTATTTCAATTTCACGCACAATTTTAGAAAGCTCCCCGACCTTGATGTTAGTCCCTTCGTTAATGCAGAAAAATACGTATTTTGCGCGTTTCTTTTCATATCCTCCCCTTTCATATACCCTAAAATCTGCACCAAATCCAAATCCCTCCTTAACAACGTAACCTCTACTTCTTAAATCCCTATAGACTAGAAATTTTGTAACTATCTCCTTATCATATTTTAATACATGTTTCAATAGACTGCTAAAGTCAACTACATTACCATTAGTAATGACCAGTTTATTGAGATAAATCAGATAAAGTGCCTCGTATGGTTCCAAGAAATAATTATTACCTTCCTTGTCACCGTATCCTTTATTGCGAAGCTGATCTTGAGATCTTAAATCATTAATCTTTATCAAGCATTTTTTAGTCAAAACACCTTCAATTATATTTTGGAATTCAGAATTTTGATCCGCTTCTAAAGACATAACGATTAAATCACTCTGAAAGAGGGATTTAAGTATTAAAATAAATGATGAGTTATGAAGGGTGTTAATTACAGAGAAACCAAGGGAATGCCTTATGTGAGAAGAGAATACATCTCTGGAAAACCTCAGCTAAAGATAGCAAGGTTTTCTTCAGGGCAGTCCAAAGTAGATTATGATTACAAACTTGAATTAATTGTTAGTGAAAAAATGCAGATAAGACACAATGCATTAGAAGCAGCAAGACTGGCGGCAAACAAGACAATGGCCCAAGCTGGTGACATGAGTTTTTTTTCCAGACTTACAGTTTATCCCCATTTGATCCTACGAGAAAATAAAATGATTGCAACCGCGGGAGCAGATAGGTTACAAGAAGGGATGAGAAGAGCATTTGGTAAAGCAACAGGACTTGCTGCTAGGGTTAAGCCAGAACAATCAATATTTGAAGCATATGTTTCTAAGGCAAACTTACAATTGGCAAAGAGTGGTTTTAAGGTTGCATCAAGCAAATTAGGCTGTCCAACAACTGTTAAAGTAACTTTATTAAAAAATAAAGGCATAGAGGATAATTAATAACTAATTAACTCTACTTCTTTTATTACCGAATGCATGTCAATGATGTATTTATAATTCATTCATGCATTCTTGATGTTATAGTAAATCGATTACCTAGTCCTTCGTCTTATGTATATGTAGTGTAGCTACGATCGGATAGTAAATTTAACGCAGTAATTTAATCAGTGATTACCAAATTTGGTAAAGAATTTGTAAGCTAACTAAAAATCATGCCAGGTTATAATCAATAGAGCGAAAATAAAGATTTGGTCCTCTCGACGCTTCCTTTATTGAAACCGTTCAGATCATTTAACGACATCATCTAGATTTTTTTTAGACTGGTTCGTATATTGTCCTT